>NZ_JBFRVX010001270.1:0-2306 GCF_041475345.1 Vibrio sp. 10N.222.48.A3
AGCATTTTAGCATTTTAGCTTTTTGGCAACTTTAGCTAAACGAACAGATAAACCATAGTCGAGTTGTTGCTTGCTTAACTATGTGATAAATATAGCAAATAGCCTGACTTGTGTTGTACATGTCAGGCTGTTTTAGTATTTGAGGCAAATTTTTGACATGCACCTATCTAACGAACCAGAAAATCAATCACATCTAGATTCTGTTGAGCAACAGGTTGAGCGCTATAAGCAAGTGCTCGATGTTATGCCTGCGGGGGTCATCTTGTTAGATACACATGGTGAAGTGAGAGAAGCGAATCCTGAAGCACACCGTATTCTCGGGGTTGAGTTGGTTGGCGAGAAATGGTTTTCGGTAATACAAAATGCCTTTGAACCAAGGGACGATGATGGGCATGAGATCTCATTGAAGAATGGGCGAAAAGTGCGCTTAGCGATTTCAGCCTCGACTACAGGTCAGCTTATTTTGATTACAGACCTGACAGAAACCCGCCTACTGCAGTCTCGTGTGAGCGATCTTCAGCGTTTATCTTCACTCGGAAGAATGGTCGCTTCGCTTGCCCATCAGGTTCGCACGCCGCTTTCTAGTGCGATGCTGTATGCATCAAACCTTGCCGCGCCAAATTTGCCGCCGGCAACAAAAACGCGTTTTCAATCTAAGCTGATGGATAGGTTGCATGATTTAGAGAAACAAGTGAATGACATGCTGTTGTTTGCCAAAGGTGGCGACAACAAGGTGGTTAAGCCATTCACCATCGCGGAACTCATCATTGAGTTTCATCCTATGGTGGAGGCTGCGTTAAAAAGCAACCAGATTGATTATTGTCAGGAAGTTGAAGATGAAAAGACTCAAATGTTTGGCAACGCCAATGCTATCGCTTCTGCTTTAAGTAACCTAGTTTTGAACGCGGTTCAAATTGCTGGCAAGAAATCGCAGATTGATGTGTTTTTTAGACCCGTAAACGGTGAACTTAAGATATCAGTGCAAGACAGTGGCCCCGGAGTGCCTAAAGAACTACAAGGTAAGATTATGGAACCTTTCTTTACCACTCGTTCTCAAGGCACAGGTCTAGGTTTAGCGGTTGTACAAATGGTATGCCGAGCACATGAAGGTCGACTGGAATTGATATCAGAAGAGGGTGACGGCGCATGCTTTACCATGTGTCTACCGTTGGAAAGAAGCTCTTCTTCTGAAGACTAATAAGTTTTAACTGAATTTACACTGGAGAATCCTATGGCTCAAAGCAAAGTGTTAATCGTCGAAGATGATGAAGGTCTACGCGAAGCCCTTGTCGATACACTCGCGCTTGCTGGTTACGAATGGCTGGAAGCGGATTGTGCGGAAGATGCTCTGGTAAAATTGAAATCAAACTCTGTTGATATCGTGGTCTCTGATGTACAGATGGCCGGTATGGGCGGTTTAGCATTGCTAAGAAACATCAAGCAGCATTGGCCAAATCTTCCGGTTCTATTGATGACGGCCTATGCCAACATTGAAGATGCGGTCGCGGCAATGAAAGAAGGCGCTATCGATTACATGGCAAAGCCATTTGCTCCAGAAGTGCTGTTAAACATGGTGAGCCGTTACGCTCCCGTAAAGTCGGATGACAATGGCGATGCTATCGTTGCCGATGAGAAAAGTATCAAACTAATGATGCTGGCTGACAAGGTGGCTAAAACCGATGCCAACGTGATGGTGCTAGGGCCAAGTGGTTCTGGTAAAGAGGTCATGTCTCGCTATATTCATAACGCTTCGAGCCGTAAAGACGGTCCGTTTGTTGCGATTAACTGTGCCGCGATTCCAGATAACATGTTGGAAGCGACACTGTTTGGCTACGATAAAGGTGCGTTTACCGGTGCGATTCAAGCTTGCCCTGGTAAATTTGAACAAGCTCAAGGTGGTACTATTTTGTTGGATGAGATCAGTGAAATGGATCTTAGCCTACAAGCGAAACTATTGCGCGTATTGCAGGAGCGCGAAGTTGAACGTCTTGGTAGCCGCAAGAGCATCAAATTGGATGTCCGTGTTCTAGCAACCAGTAACCGCGACCTAAAACAGTATGTTTCTGAAGGGAATTTCCGTGAAGATTTATACTACCGACTGAATGTATTTCCAATTACTTGGCCAGCGCTGTGTGAACGTAAAGGTGATATTGCGCCGCTTGCGAAACATTTGGTGGAACGTCATTGCACCAAACTAGGAATGCCTGTTCCTGTTCTGTCTGAGCAAGCCATTAGTAAACTCGTCAATTATCCGTGGCCGGGAAATGTGCGTGAACTGGATAATGTCGTGCAGCGCGCTCTAATTT
>NZ_JBFRVX010001271.1:0-1739 GCF_041475345.1 Vibrio sp. 10N.222.48.A3
ACTATATTTGGCGTCTATAACTGATTCATGTGAAATTATTGCTGAAGATTAAACTGACTCAAATTGATGTTCATCTCTATCAACATAGCTTGTTGCAGCTGTCAGGGCTTCATATCTGAATCGATAAGTATTGGATTCAGGTACAAGGTCAATCACATGGAATTTTTCTAATTGCTGACGAGTATTCTCATTAGGACACAATAAGTACACTTCACACTGCGCATCTAGGGCATCTTTAATCGCATTTTCTAGCGCTAAACCAACGGTAACATCAATCATAGGCACATCAGTTAGATCTAAGATCATCGCTTCATAATCAGAAATACTCGAGTGTTGACGTGAAATCGCTTTTGAAACACTGAATATCATCGGCCCAGAAAGGTAGAAGAACAGCACTTTACCATTGGCACTATCCAGTAACTGACGTTCACTGTCAGTTAATGGGATATCGTCTTCATCATCGCCATCACTGATCGCCTTAACTTGTCTAGCTTGCTCTCGACTCAGCCTTTCAATGATCAGAATGTTTGAGATAAAAACGCCCAGCCCGACCGCAATAATTAAATCAACGAATACGGTTAATAACATCACACCGTACATGACACCCATGCCGGCATAACTCACCTTGTGTGCGCGCTGAATAAAACTCCAATCAAGGATGTTGAAACCGACATACATCGCGATACCAGCCAACACCGCCATAGGGATCGGTTCTGTTAAGCCTCCCGCAACCAATACCACTAGCGCAAGCACCAAAGCACGAATAACACCAGAAAGCGGAGAACGAGCCCCTACCTGAATGTTGGTCACGGTGCCCATGGTTGCGCCCGCACCGGGTAGCGCACCAAACAGACCAGAAATCATATTCGCAATGCCTTGGCCACGAAGTTCTTTGTCTGAATCATGCTCTTTACGAGTCAATGAATCTCCGATAACCGCAGTCAAAAGCGTATCAATACAACCAAGAGTACCTAGCACCAAAGCATCGATAACCATTGTGGTGAATTGCTCAGAGCTGATAGTCGGAATAACAAGAGAAGGTAAGCCTGCGGGAATTTCACCAATACGGCGAATAGAATCGGTATCAAAGATAATAACGGATAAGAGCGTTACAGCCACTAAAGCGACCAATTGAGCGGGCACATACTTACGATATTTAGCAGGAAAACCGAAAAGGATACCAAGCGTTAACACCCCCAAAAACAGCTCACTGACTTTCAGATTTGCTAGCGTATCAGGAAGTGCCGAAAGTGTGCCCATCACTCCGCCAGAAGGGGCTGCGTGCCCTAGCAAAGGAGAAAGTTGCAGAATGACAAGAATCACGCCGATACCGGACATAAAGCCAGATATCACGCTATATGGCATCAAAGTGACGTACTTTCCTAGTTTTAATGTACCGAGTAATATCTGAAAAGCACCCGCCATCATTACCACGGTAAAGGTCATTGCCATCCCGGTTTCAGGGTACTTGGCCACCATGCTGGTCATTACTGCCGTCATGATCACTGTCATCGGCCCGGTAGGCTCTGATATCAAGCTGCTTGAGCCACCAAACAATGCCGCAAATAGGCCCACCATGATGGCGCCCCAAAGGCCAGCTTCCGCGCCCGCACCAGAAGCGACACCAAATGCCAACGCTAAAGGCAATGAGATGATGGCTGTAGTTACACCGCCAAACATATCTCCTTTGAGATTGATATCCGTAAAACGACTTCCAAACAAAACACACCTTCCTGATG
>NZ_JBFRVX010001272.1:0-620 GCF_041475345.1 Vibrio sp. 10N.222.48.A3
TCCTTTCAGACATACCAACTCCATTATCAGTAATTTCTAGAACATGCCCCTTGCCTTCCACCTCCATTAGTTTTATCACAATTTTCCCATCACCAACGTCGAAGTCCTCATCTAAGACAGCCCTTGCTTCAATAGCATCTGCAGAATTTTGAATCATTTCTCGAATAGGGGTTAACGGGAAATCGTATAAGTCAGTACCACCCAGCGTCAAAGCCAGCGATGGAACATCAGATACTTGAAGGTTTAGTGGAATCGGTGTCCAGTCCTTAACTTGTATGTGTTGCGCTAGTGCACCTGGAGAACCTGAACCAACAACCCCTTGAGCTTCAAAACGCTGAATTGATAAACGTTCTTGTATATCAGAAGCATTTCTAAGCTCTAAATCCACCATTTGAATTGTGTCGAAACACAAATTCCATGCACTTGCTTCTTCAATAGTAAACGGAGACTTTGAAGTATATTGAATCTTTCGACTTACTAACGTGGGTTGGGCTAATTTACTTTGAAACTTCCAGTGAATCGCAGATTCTTCATTAATAGTTCTAAGAGCTGAAGTAAATGTTGGAGCTCTTCGATCATCTAAATGCATCGCATCAATGCACCTTAAAATCAATGCCAAC
>NZ_JBFRVX010001273.1:0-1991 GCF_041475345.1 Vibrio sp. 10N.222.48.A3
CAAAGGCAGTGCTGTAAACCCTGTGTTACGTGAAGGTAACTCGGATCGCCGCGCTCCACTTTCTGTTAAAAACTACGCGAAGAAGAACCCACACTCAATGGGTGCTTGGTCTGCGGATTCTAAGTCGCACGTTTCAAGTATGGACGACAAAGACTTCTTCGGCAGCGAAAAGTCAGTAACAATTGAAGGTGCTACAGAAGTTAGCATTGAATTCGTTGGTAAAGATGGTGCGAAGAAAACTCTGAAGCCCGCTTTTGCATTGCAAGATAAAGAGATCATTGATGCGTCAGTGATGAACAAGGCCGCTTTGGTTGCGTTCTTCGAGAAAGAGATCGCATCAGCTAAAGAGCAAGGTGTACTGCTTTCTCTTCACATGAAAGCGACGATGATGAAAGTATCTGACCCTGTGATCTTTGGTCATGCAGTTAAGGTTTACTACAAAGACGTATTCGCTAAGCACGGTCAACTGTTTGAAGAGCTTGGTGTTGATGTAAACAACGGCATCGGCGATGTATACGCAAAAATTGCTGCGCTTCCTCAAGAGCAGAAAGAAGCGATTGAAGCTGACCTACAAGCGGTATACGAGACTCAACCACCACTAGCGATGGTTGATTCGGATCGCGGCATTACTAACCTACACGTTCCAAGCGACATCATTGTTGATGCATCTATGCCTGCAATGCTGCGTTCTTCAGGTCAAATGTGGGATCCAGAAGGTAAGCAAAAAGACACGAAAGCTATGATTCCTGATCGCAGCTACGCAAGCATCTACCAAGCAGTTATTGATTTCTGCAAAGAGAATGGTGCTTTCGATCCAACAACAATGGGTAGTGTACCAAACGTTGGCTTGATGGCTCAAAAAGCCGAAGAGTACGGTTCTCACGATAAGACTTTTATCCTTGAAGCTGCTGGTCAGGTTCAAGTTGTTGACGCTTCAGGCGTTGTGCTTCTAGAGCAAGACGTAGAGGAAGGTGATATCTTCCGTATGTGTCAGGTTAAAGATGCACCGATTCAAGACTGGGTTAAGCTAGCGGTAACTCGTGCTCGTGCTTCGGGTGTTCCTGCAGTATTCTGGCTAGACGCGTCTCGCGCGCATGATGCTCAGCTTATTAAGAAAGTTGACGCTTACCTTCCTGAATATGATACCGATGGTCTTGAAATTAAGATCCTTGCTCCTTTAGAAGCAACTCAGTACTCACTGGTTCGTATCAAAGAAGGCCTAGATACTATTTCGGTTACAGGTAACGTATTACGTGATTACCTAACGGATTTGTTCCCGATTCTAGAGCTTGGTACGTCAGCTAAAATGCTATCGATTGTTCCACTTATGAACGGTGGCGGCCTGTTTGAAACAGGTGCTGGCGGTTCTGCGCCTAAGCATGTTCAACAAGTAGAGAAAGAAAACCACCTGCGTTGGGACTCTCTTGGTGAGTTCTTGGCACTAGCGGCATCTCTAGAGCACCTAAGCGTAGTAACGGGGAATGCTAAGGCACAAGTTCTCGCTGACGCGCTTGATAAAGCGACGGGTGAATTCCTAGATAACAACAAGTCTCCTTCACGTCGAGTGGGTGAGCTTGATAACCGTGGTAGCCACTACTACCTTGCAGCATACTGGGCGAAAGCGCTGGCTGAGCAAACGGTTGACGCTGACCTTGCTGCTGAGTTCGCAGGTGTTGCAACTCAATTGGCTGAAAGTGAAGAAGCTATTGTTGCTGAGCTGAATAACGCTCAAGGTCCAGCTGGCGACTTAGGCGGTTATTACCTACTTGATGATGCATTGGTTTCATCACTAATGCGCCCAAGCTCAACGCTAAACGCATTTATTGACGCATAGTGATTGGACTCATCGTTAGTAAGTCATGAACATGATTTACTAACGAGTTGCTTGGTCTGGCAGTTAAGTCACAGATAAAGTCAAAACGAAAGACGCTTTAATGATAACGTTAAAGCGTCTTTTTTTATTCATAATGCTTCCTAGACCTAGACCTAGA
>NZ_JBFRVX010001274.1:0-517 GCF_041475345.1 Vibrio sp. 10N.222.48.A3
GGAACGCCTATCTTCAGGCTCTAAAATCAACAGCGCAAAAGATGACGCTGCTGGCCTACAAATCTCGAACCGTTTGAACGTTCAGAGCCGCGGTCTTGATGTTGCTGTACGTAACGCGAACGATGGTATCTCTATCGCTCAAACAGCAGAAGGTGCGATGAATGAAACATCAAACATTCTACAACGTATGCGTGATTTGTCTTTGCAATCAACAAACGGTTCAAATACCAAATCTGACCGTGTAGCAATCCAAGAAGAAGTAACGGCGCTTAATGATGAACTAAATCGTATCGCTGAAACCACATCTTTTGGTGGCAACAAGCTGCTTAACGGTACTCACGGTACTAAGTCATTCCAAATTGGTGCAGACAATGGTGAGGCAGTAATGCTTCAACTGAAAGACATGCGTTCTGATAACGACCAAATGGGCGGCAGCAGCTACCAATTTACAGAAGCTAAAGGTAAAGATTGGGGCGTGAAAGCTGGCGCGAATGACTTAACCATGTCATTAAAAGAC
>NZ_JBFRVX010001275.1:0-1184 GCF_041475345.1 Vibrio sp. 10N.222.48.A3
ATATTTTGAAACATTTTCGGCTTTGCCGATTTACAGGAAGAATGGGAGCACAAGATGTGCAGAGACAATGGAAACAATTACCAAAACAAAGGTAATACGGAGGAATTACGATGAAAGGCGCAGAACTGGTCGTATCCGCACTCAAGCAACAAGGCATTGAGACCGTATTTGGTTACCCTGGCGGTGCCATCATGCCAATCTACGATGCACTCTATGACGGCGGGGTTGAACATATCCTATGTCGTCATGAGCAAGGCGCTGCAATGGCCGCTATCGGTATGGCTCGAGCAACGCAAGACGTCGCTGTTTGTATGGCAACCTCAGGCCCGGGGGCAACTAACCTAGTCACAGGTCTTGCTGATGCTTTTATGGATTCCATCCCACTCGTAGCTATCACTGGTCAAGTTGCTAGTTCCCACATTGGTACCGATGCATTCCAAGAAATGGATGTGATTGGTATGTCTCTGTCATGTACTAAACACAGCTACCTAGTAACTGATATTGAAGATCTTGCTCCAGCGCTCGCTGAAGCGTTTGTAGTAGCAAAGTCTGGCCGTCCTGGCCCGGTTATCGTCGATATCGCTAAAGATGTTCAACTAGCAGAAGCACCTGTTAACACTCTTCCTGAATTTACTCCACCCGCAATTCCTATTGCGACAACTGATGCCATTGAACAGGCACAGTACTTTTTGTCTCAAGCAACCCGTCCTGTTTTATACGTAGGTGGTGGTGTTCAACTGGCGAAAGCAACCGATGCGGTTCGTGAATTTTTACGCCTTAACCCAATGCCAGCAGTAAGCACACTGAAAGGCTTGGGCACTATCGAACGTGACGACCCACACTACCTTGGCATGCTGGGTATGCACGGCACTAAAGCCGCTAACCTTGTGGTTCAAGAGAGTGACCTATTGATTGTAGTCGGTGCTCGTTTTGATGACCGAGTAACGGGCAAACTCGATACCTTCGCGCCGCATGCTAAGGTTATCCATATCGATATCGATGCCGCTGAGTTCAGCAAACTGCGTCTTGCCAATGCTCCAATTCGCGGTGACATCAACAAGATCATGCCTCAACTGGAGCTAAGCCAAGACATCTCCTCTTGGGTTCACCACTCTGAAGGCCTTCGTAGCTCATTTAAATGGCGTTACGACCACCCTGGCGACCTTATCTTCGCACCTCTGTTG
>NZ_JBFRVX010001276.1:0-2068 GCF_041475345.1 Vibrio sp. 10N.222.48.A3
GAGCCATTTTAACAGCATGAGCCAAAGCATAAGATGACTCTAGCGCTGCAATTATACCTTCTTTACGTGCAATCAATTGGAACGCTTCTAGCGCTTCGTCATCGGTCACGTTGTCGTATTCAGCACGGCCAATCGCATTTAGGTGCGCGTGTTGAGGACCAACTGATGGGAAATCTAGACCCGCAGATACAGAGTAAGACTCTTCTACTTGGCCGTTCTCATCTTGCATCAGTGGGGCTTTCATACCGAAGAAAATACCGGTTTTACCGTGTTTAAGCGGCGCGCCGTGTTGGTCAGTATCAATACCTTTACCAGCAGGCTCTACACCGATTAGGCGAACAGACTCTTCTTCAATGAAATCAGCGAACATGCCGATAGCGTTTGAACCACCGCCAACACAAGCGATAACGGCATCAGGAAGGCGACCTTCACGAGCTAGAATTTGGTTTTTCGTTTCTTCACCAATCATGCGTTGGAAATCACGAACAATCGTTGGGAATGGGTGAGGACCCGCTGCAGTACCCAATAGGTAGTGCGCGTCTTCATAAGTTGCAGACCAGTCACGTAGCGCTTCGTTACATGCATCTTTTAGCGTTGAAGAGCCAGAATGAACAGGGATAACCTCTGCGCCCATTAGTTTCATACGGAACACGTTCGGGCTTTGACGTTCAACGTCTTTTGCACCCATGTAAACACGACACTTAAGGCCCAATAGAGCACAAGCTAGAGCCGTTGCCACACCGTGTTGGCCTGCGCCAGTTTCAGCGATGATTTCTTGCTTACCCATACGTTTTGCTAGCAGCGCTTGACCAAGTACTTGGTTTGTCTTGTGAGCACCGCCGTGAAGTAGATCTTCACGCTTTAGGTACAGTTTAGTTTTTGTACCTTTAGTCAGGTTACGCGTTAGCGTTAGTGCCGTTGGACGACCTGCGTACTCTTGCAGAAGCGTCATGAATTCACTGCGGAACTCAGGATCGGCTTGTGCATCGATAAATGCTTGTTCTAGTTGGTCTAGTGCTGGCACTAGGATCTGCGGTACGTATTGACCACCGTATTCACCGAAGTAGGCATCGAGTTTAGCCATTGTGTTATTCCTTCAATTCTATCGATGTGTATTCACACCAAGTCATTTAATCTTGTTTAAGCTTCGCAAAGGCAAAGCTTACTAATTAGTTTTGAGATTCTGCTTTCTAATTTCTAGCGCCGAGTTTGGACTAGTAATTGCGAATCGCTGCAAAAGCACGCTGCAGCTTGTCTGCGTCTTTTTTACCAGGAGCGGATTCAACGCCAGAGTTTAGGTCTAATCCTAAGCAGCCCAACTTAGCCGCTTGGTTAGCATTGTCTGGGTTTAGGCCACCCGCCAACATGATTGCGCTTTGGTTGTTGATTAGGCTCCAGTCGAACGCTTGACCTGTACCACCCGTTTGAGAACCCACTTTAGTATCTAGCAGGTGACGAGTCACGTTGCTTTTCAGTAATTTTGGTAGCGTGTTTTTAGCACCGTTTTCAGCACCAGAAGCAACACCGTAAGCTTTCCAAATCTCAACGTGTTCAGGTAGTGATTGTTTTAGTTCATCGACAAATGCTTGAGGTTCGTCACCGTGCAGTTGCACCGCAAATAAACCTAGCTCAGAAACCGTTTTCGCAACGTCAGTAACGCTATGATTTTGGAAAACACCCACGTAGTTCAAAGGTGCGCCGCTCATGGTTAAACGAGCTGCTTCGATATCCACATGACGCTTAGATGCTTCAACGAAAATCAGACCACCGAATACCGCACCGGCTTGATAAGCCTTTGCTGCATCGTCAGAGTGAGTTAAACCACACACCTTGTTTTCACCGAGCGTCACTTTACGCACTGCGAGTTCAAGGTTCTTCTCTGCCATTAAAGAGCTGCCGATTAGGAAGCCGTCTGCAAACGTTGAAAGGTCACGCACTTGTTGATGTGTGTAGATGCCAGACTCTGAAATCACGACTGCGTTTGTAGCCAGTTCGCGAATCAGCGGAGCCAACTCTTTGGTACGGTTCAAATCAGTCGAAAGGTCACGCAGGTTGCGGTTATTAATAC
>NZ_JBFRVX010001277.1:0-849 GCF_041475345.1 Vibrio sp. 10N.222.48.A3
TTCCAGAAGCGATTGTCAGCGTTCCTTGGAATTGTTCAATTAATCGAACCAAATGAGCTAAGCCCAAGCCTTGGTGGTGGTTTACTGTATAATCTGAACCAATACCACCACCGTAAGGAGAGTTACCTATGTGTTCTGGTGGTAATTGTTGAGCCCATGGGTCGCTGTCATCTGCATGCTTTGTTGAGTTCCCTTCTTCTATACACCAAAGCAACGCTTCTTGATCACATGTGATGCCGTGTAACTGAGCTTTGCCTGAACGTCTCATTTCTTCTAAGAAACCTAAGCCTTTATCCGCGATCGCAAACTCTAAGTGAAAGTCCGTCTTGTTAGTCCCAGGAACTGCGTTTTTTTGCGCCATAGAAAAGCCCGTTGATTGGCCATGTGACCATACATTGTCATGCAACTCGCCTACAACATGATACAGCTGAACTAACCCGTCGGGAGAAGGACCTTCAACGTTGTCAGTGAAATGACGTAAGCAGCTGTTTATAGATGTAGTTACATCGTCAGTTGCTTCTGCTGAACATAGCTGGGTTATAGGAGTGTAAGTTACTCCATTCTTTATTCTTACCGGTTCCGGACAATTCCAAAGGATATGGTTCAAACCTAAAGTTCTGAGGTATCCAGCTATTTTTGGATCACAGTCAAAATTACGCTCAGGAGTTCTCTTGTCTTTGAGGTACGCTGTTAGTGTTGATAAAAAACCCGGAGAATAAAAATCCTTAGCGAGATAGTAAGCGTTATATTCATGTTCGTAATCCTCTGGAATTTCTTTCAGAGCTTCGCTAAGTCCTTTTCCCATAGTGGCCTCTTGGTGTGCATATTAACTTTTTGACAATATTGGGT
>NZ_JBFRVX010001278.1:0-911 GCF_041475345.1 Vibrio sp. 10N.222.48.A3
CTCTACAGTAAAAGTCGAGTCTGAAAACTCATAGTGCAGATAGCAAAAAGCCGCTCATTAAGAGCGGCTTTTTTAATGGGTGGAAGCCCCAGCCACATCCCGGCACACACGTCGCCTGCTGCGGCTGCTCCCTTCCAGGCCTGACCGAGTTCACAAGTTAGTGTTGCGGGAGGACCAGAGCCTCCATAGATTCTTTTTCTAAGAGGCTTGCCTCAAAGAGTGATTGGATTATTAAGCATCGCAGCAACCATTGCAAGCCCTTCCACCCTATTTTTGAACAATTGCGTTCTAAGTGCTTATCCTTTATTCAACCCATTCGCAAATCGCAGGTAAATTCGCCATTTACCTGCAGTTGGAAGGTTTGGTTACAGAAGAGCTAAATATCGATGTCTTCATTATCTTCGGTGCGAAGGATGTAGTCTGTCATCCAAGCGGTGCCCAACAAACATAACCACACCACAAAAACGGGACTAGGCACTTCGATACTAGGGGTTATCACCAAAGCCGCAAAACCGACAGTTGGCAATGTCCAACACAACAGCTTATTCCAACGGAAAGTTTTCAAGCGCGTCAGTGTTTCCATCGATGCCATGATACCCGTGACACACAAAGCAACCAAAGCGGCATAAGGTAAATCGGCCATCCATAATGGAAGTATTAAGCCTAATGACCACCAGCTGTGTCGACTGGCTGGTTTAAGATGATTGGCCGCCCACCAAATCACGATGATCGACAAGGTTTGCAGCGTGGTAACCCACGGAACGCCATCAAGCTTTCCTGCGGATTGCGTCACCATGATCCCGACTTGTAGCGTTGCGACGATCAAGCCAGAAATAATCACGACCGACAAACTGCTACGTTTTGAAAAGACCACCATCAATAGTGGGAATAACACCCACACACTGACTGAG
>NZ_JBFRVX010001279.1:0-1863 GCF_041475345.1 Vibrio sp. 10N.222.48.A3
GCCTAATTAAGGCCCCTTCCATTCAATATTTAAGCACCAAGGCCTAAAGCTTACTCAGCGTCGTCGCCAGCTACTTTAGCAGCGGCTTCTTTAACGATTGGCTGAAGCTCACCCTTTTGGAACATCTCAAGAATGATATCACAACCACCGATTAGCTCACCTTCAACCCAAAGTTGTGGGAACGTTGGCCATTGTGCGTAAGCTGGAAGCTCTGCACGGATATCAGGGTTTTGTAGGATATCTACGTAAGCAAATTTTTCACCACATGCCATTAGCGCTTGAGACGCTTGAGAAGAGAAACCACAGCTAGGTAGCTTAGGAGAACCTTTCATGTACAGTAGAATAGTGTTTTCTTCAATTTGCTGTTTGATTTTATCGATAGTTTCCATTGCTTCCTCGTTAATGGATTACGGCTTTCATTGCCTTTATTCTACCCCAAACCAAAAGAATAAAAACCATATAAAAAAAGAGGTTAACCAGTTAAGCTAACAATTCACACAAAAGTGATGAATTAAGCTTTTAATAAAGTAAAAACTTGCTAAACTATATCGCAAGTCCGCAAATTGACCGTGGTTGGCAATATAGCGAGCCATGAATAATAATATCACTGGAAGCAATCGAAAGAGTTAACTCTTTCATATCAATGGAGAATTGAGCAATGGCATTTGAACTACCGGCTCTTCCTTACGCGAAAGACGCGCTAGAACCACACATCTCAGCAGAAACGCTAGATTTCCACCACGGTAAGCACCACAACACTTACGTTGTTAAGCTAAACGGTCTTATCCCAGGTACTGAGTTTGAAGGCAAAACACTAGAAGAAATCGTTAAGACTTCTACTGGTGGTGTTTTCAATAACGCTGCTCAAATCTGGAACCACACGTTCTACTGGCACTGTCTTGCTCCTAAAGCAGGCGGCGAACCAACAGGCGCTGTTGCAGAAGCGATCAACGCTGCATTCGGTTCTTTCGAAGAATTCAAAGCGAAATTCACTGATTCAGCAATCAACAACTTCGGTTCTTCTTGGACTTGGTTAGTTAAGAAAGCTGACGGTTCTCTAGACATCGTTAACACCTCTAACGCTGCGACTCCTCTAACAGAAGAAGGTGTTACTCCACTTCTAACTGTTGACCTATGGGAACACGCTTACTACATCGATTTCCGCAATGTTCGTCCTGACTATATGGCAGCATTCTGGAACCTAGTAAACTGGTCTTTCGTAGAAGAAAACCTAGCTAAGTAATTATTACTTACGCTGCGCTATTTATAGCGAGTTATCTATTGAAAGCTCATGCCTCGGCGTGAGCTTTTTTGTATCTGTCGTATTCTAATCAATGAGAACATTGCGAAACGAACTAGCAGATCGAGCCGACTTTTCAACCTATTCTTACCTTTCTCAATCGCCCTACATAAATTCGTTATTTGGCTGTAATTAAACTCTAAAGTTTGCCAACTCCATGCCGTTAAAGGTGTATCCAATGAGAGGCAGCATGCAAATACATACTTTAGACAAAGCAGGAATCATCAACGAACTGAAGTTCGGCATCGGGATCAGCCAAGCGGTTGAGCAAGGTCGCCGTGCAGATTTTGCGTTGCTGTTATCTATGTTTTCTAATGATGTTCGCGACTGTACTCCCATCGACACCATTGACGTCACTAAAACGACTGAAGATCGCCTACGTAAGCAATTTGGCGTAGCAGAACCGCAACAACTGCGTTCAAACCAATCGTCGTATGAAATTTCAGCGCAACAATCGAATCACTTTCATCAAGCTAGCCTTGCCAGCGCCAAGCTAAGCCACTACTTGAAGCCTGAAGCACTTGCTTTCATGCCAGAAGATACCGCCGACTTCCCTGAAGAGG
>NZ_JBFRVX010001279.1:2573-2860 GCF_041475345.1 Vibrio sp. 10N.222.48.A3
CCGACTTCCCTGAAGAGGTTTACCAAAACCTTTCTGGTCATGACCGGCGTAAACTGGCAAGTAAACAGTTACCTGATTTACCAAATGCGACGCTCTACAACGAGCTGTCGACAGCTCAACGTCAGTATCAGATTCAGGCGCAAGTATAGCCGCCGCCTAGCCTTCCTCTTTCTCGCTCAATATTCGCGACTACTCTTTGTTCGATCTCGCTTTTTTAATTATTGATGCAGGCAATATGAACCATCACCTTTGGTCATCATCAAAACCGGAGATGTCGGTTAACACTT
>NZ_JBFRVX010001279.1:3652-4370 GCF_041475345.1 Vibrio sp. 10N.222.48.A3
CTTGAAGTTACTGCAAAATGTGACCTGCCACAAAGTTCATAAAAAGTTATCAATGGGTACACCTTAGTTTGAGCCAATTCACACCCGCTGTATGAAATTTAACCCATCCTTATCCAACATGGACGATTTGCTTAGGTACTGGGATGGAAATAAAAAGCTCAATTATATTGGTAACATCTGCCGGCTCGCGATTGGGAGGAACGATTGCGAATCACTTTGTTAACCTTGGAGCCACTGTCATCCTTTGTGATAAAGACGCAAAAGCACTTCAGGCGACTTATTTACAATGTGCCCGCTTCTCCGACTCTGTTTACCATTACACGCTCGAAGGGAATGACAGCCAAGCTATCCTCAGCGTGTATGATTTTATTCAAACCACCTTCAACACGACGCCCGATGTTCTGGTCAACAATTGGATAAGTTCCCCAATGCCTAGTCTAATTGGCGATCAGCCTGTCAGTAGCTTTATCAATGATCTGTCTGCTATGGCATCGACCCTTTTCGCATTTGGGCAAATCAGTGCAGAGAGATTACGAGAGCAAGACAAAGAAGGCGTGATTGTGAATGTAATATCTCACGATGACTTTCATGATGTGTCAGGCTTAGAGAGCGCAAACTCCATGATTACCGGCTTTACCCATAGCTGGGCGAAAGAGCTGACGCCATTTGGTATTCGAGTCGGCGGTGTTGTCCCTGCTGTTCATAACTCCGAAGGCGG
>NZ_JBFRVX010001280.1:0-835 GCF_041475345.1 Vibrio sp. 10N.222.48.A3
TTTTAATGTTGACTCTATTGTTCAATGAGATTTTCCTTATTAAAAGTTGAAATATAGAAACACACTTGAAGATGAGCTTCTGATAATGTAAATGGATGCTGCAAACAAAAAGGCCGCTGAAATCATTTTTCCGATCCCAACACCTCTTTGTATCAATTCATATGAATTAGTTTTAGACAATAGATAAAAAGAAAAAGAGATGGTAGAGAATGGGATTGCATTTACGGCTACCATATTAGGAAGAATACCAAATAGAAGGTCAAAATTAGTGCCAATCCATGACAATTTGTTAGAAGGTATTCCCTCTATTGGTTTGTCGATTAGATTGAGCCCGATCATACTAGATAATAGGTTTACGGCGGTTGTAAGGTTTTCCGCCCTAAAAAAGACCCATGTCATATTGATGAATATAAACGTTGTCAGCCAAGCTAACCATGTTGGCATGTTTCCGCCAACAGATTTCCATATTCTGTGCAATACGAGAGCCATGCCATGTAACGCTCCCCAGATAACAAACATCCAGCTAGCACCATGCCATAACCCACCAATTAGAAATGTAATGAAAAGGTTGCTGTAAGTCGTTAGTTCTTTTTTCTTACTCCCACCAAGAGGGATGTAAATGTAATCCTTAAGGAACCTTCCTAATGTTATGTGCCATCTACGCCAAAAGTCTTGGATATCTAATGATTTATAAGGCGAGTTAAAGTTGATTGGTAGCTTTATATTAAATAGCAACGCAGCACCCATCGCCATATCGCAGTAACCACTGAAGTCAAAGTACAACTGAAAAGAGTAGCTCAAGCTCGTTAGCCAAGCTTCGTAGAATGATAATGTC
>NZ_JBFRVX010001281.1:0-784 GCF_041475345.1 Vibrio sp. 10N.222.48.A3
GTGTATGTGTAGTTCGCCAACACATCCAAGTTTTCAGTGACTTGTGCTCGTCCTTCCAACTCAATACCTTGTGAGCGAATCTCGCCAACTGAAGTCCATGGTGAAGCGCCATCAGGACGAACTCCAACATTTTTCTTATTCACTTGGAACAGAGCCATCGAACCTGAAATCATATTCTCATATGAGTCATACTTAAGACCAAACTCGACTTGTTCACCGGTTTCAGGATCTAAGTTATTACCGTTAGTATCTAACTTTACACTCGGTTCAAAACTGGTAGCAAAGTTAGCAAATGGAGATAAACCATTATCAAATTTGTACAAAGCGCCTAAGCGGTATGAGAAGTTTGTATCATCAGTATCCGTTTTGCTTGGTGCACCACCCAATACTGATACTTTTGTCGTTGTTTCGACTTTGTCAAAACGACCACCAGCAATGAACACCCAATTATCAATCAACATCTGATCTTGGAAATAGAATCCAAGCTGACTCACTTCAATGTCGTTATTTTGATAATACGTTTTTGTAAAATCATTCGGATTCAGCTTATTGTTATTTGGATTGTAAAGGTTGATGCTATCAACACCTGCGAAAGCGTCGTAGGCTACATCACCCTCTGTGTTTCGATAATCCACACCAAAAAGTAAATAGTGATCCAATGAGCCAGTCGACACTAAGCCCGATAGTTGGTTATCAACACTAATACCCGTAGAACTTTCATCGGTGCTATATGCCGAACGAGCTAATGAGCCAGTTGAAGCATCAAAATTGCCACTGCTAGTAC
>NZ_JBFRVX010001282.1:0-1906 GCF_041475345.1 Vibrio sp. 10N.222.48.A3
GTCACCAGCGTAGTAAACACGGTCACCTAATTCAAAACCTTCAACGTCTGTACCTTTACCGACAACTTCACCGACTGCGTCATAGCCCAGCACTTTAGGTTGTTCGAGTGTTTTATCCTTAGCACTACGAATACGAATTTTTGCGTCAGCAGGGTTGATAGAAGTCGCGCTCACTTTTACCAGCAAGTCATTATTTTTTAGTTCTGGCAGACTCGTTTCAAACTCAAATAAACTGTCTTGCTCTGTAATCGCAAATGACTGAGTAAATCCAATAGCTTTCATTTTTGATGGTACTGACATTGTGCTTTCTCCTTGAATTAGACGAGTTAATCTTAGTCAATTCTCACTCTAGATAAACCGTCTAACATTTGAATGATTTTCAAATATATTTTGATAATTAAGCGTATAAAGTTAGCTTAGAAGAGGTAAATAAGGGTTAACCCGCTTTGTGATTAGCAAAGATTTCAATACAATGTTTAGAACATTATCAAACACAGGTAGATAAGATGCTTCTTGAAGACTTACAGGTCATTTTGAAAGTGGCGGAGTTTCGCAGCATCACCGCAGCAGCCACCAACCTAGACATGCGTACTGCTACCGCGAGTGCTGCCGTCAAACGAGTTGAAGCCGCACTAGGCGCTGAACTGTTTGTAAGAACCACTCGCCATTTAAGGCTCTCTTCAGCAGGCGAACGCTATTTACCTGAGTGTGAACAGGCCTTGAAAATATTAGAGCAAGCCAAGCTCAGCATGCGCGAAGAGCTTGGTATTCTCGATGGAGAAATCCGCATTGCGCTTTCATCGGATCTAGGCCGCAACCTCATCACACCTTGGTTAGATGAGTTCTTGCTTGAATACCCTAAAGCATCACTTAGAACGAGCATCAGTGACAGTAATATCGATTTTTACCGTGACTCCGTTGATATGGCGCTTCGCTATGGCTCCCCTACTGACGCCAATATGTATGGTTTCAAGATCTGCGATGTGCCGAGAATATTGTGTGCGGCTCCTGAATATTTGGCTGAAATGGGAACACCAAAACACCCGAGTGACTTAGCTCAACATAATGGTTTGCTTTATCAGCTGCATGATATGTTGCAAGACGAATGGGTGTTTAACGATGGTAAGCAGGATCACAAAGTGAAGCTGAAAGGGAATCGTGCATCGAACGATGCTGACCTTGTTAGACGTTGGTGTGTTGCCGGTAAAGGCGTGGCGATAAAGTCTTGTTTAGATATGTCGAAGCATTTGCTTTCGGGCGAAGTGGTTAAAGTTATGCCTGAATTAAAACCAACACCAACCGAGTTGTGGTTAGTCTGCCCTAGTCGTCAATCCATCACACCAACGGTTCGCTTATTAAGAGATTTATTCCGCGAGAAAACCGCAGAGATCCTTTCTCAATTGGGAGACCAAGGTATTCTAGAAAATAAAGCATCATAGGATCTAATGCTGCTTAGAGATAAGACGCAGAGATACAAAAAAGGCGTTAGTGAACTTTGAAGCCACTAACGCCTTTCTTCATTTGAACATCACCCTGTATTAATGGATGTATCTACATTAATACTAATACTTAAATGCGAGTACTTAGTTTGACTCTTCTTCTACATCACAATCAGCACAGCACTGAAGAGCAATTTCATGTTCGAAGGTGATTGTATCTTGGCCTTCTTCTAGAAGTTCTGCAATTTCATCCGCGACTTCTTGCTCATCATCAGCTTCAATTCCGCTCGCTAACTCTTCTTCTGAATAACCGAAGAAATTCAGTAATAGATACTCGCGAGCTTCGTCTTTGGTACAAACCACATTTGCTGAAAGATCAGGCGTAACTTCACCTTCCGCAAGTGTCTTTGTCACTTGCTCTAGAGCAGTATCTTTCATCGCAGGCGTTAACCAACCAAGATCAGTAC
>NZ_JBFRVX010001283.1:0-869 GCF_041475345.1 Vibrio sp. 10N.222.48.A3
CTACTCGCTACTCGCTACAGCATATCAACGGCTTTTTCTATCGCCGCTACGAGCTTTTCAACATCATCTAGATTGTTATAAATACCAAATGAAATACGAACCGTTCCTTTCACATTAAGTGCATCCATTAATGGGTGAGCACAATGATGTCCAGCACGTACTGCGATACCTTGTTGATCCAACAGGGTTGCAATATCTTGGTGGTGAACGCCATCCATCACAAAAGTAATCACACTTGCGTTGGGTTGATAACCCAATACCTGAATATCATCCAGTTTACTGAGTGCAAGATAAGTCTCGTGCTGCAGCTGGTGGATATGATTTTCGACATCTCGTTGAGCAAAATCACTTAACCATTCTATTGCGGTACTTAATGCTATCGCTCCTGCTACATTTGGCGTGCCCGCTTCAAACTTCCCCGGCAGTTCAGAAAATGTAGTGCCAGAGAAAGACACGCGCTCAACCATCTTGCCACCACCATGCCAAGGTGGCATCGCTTCGAGCAATTCAAGCTTGCCATAAAGCACCCCAATACCAGCTGGAGCATAGAGCTTATGCCCAGAGAACACGTAGAAATCAGCCCCTAAAGCAGCAACATCAACGGGCTCATGAACAATACCTTGCGCTCCATCGACCACAACAATCGCATTCATCTTGTGTGCTTTCTCGATCACTTCTTCGATGGGCTGACGAGAACCAGTCACATTAGTTATCTGAGCCAGAGCAACAATCTTGGTTCGATCATTTAATAGAGCGTCAAAGGCAGCAAGATCAAATTCACAATCTGACGTCATCGGTACTTTTACGACTTTCGCTCCGGTTTGTTCTGCCACAATTTGCCAAGGTACGATGTTGGCGTGATGCTCCAT
>NZ_JBFRVX010001284.1:0-440 GCF_041475345.1 Vibrio sp. 10N.222.48.A3
CAGGACAAATAATAAAAAAGTGAAACCTAGATCACAGCCAATTAGCTTTCGATTTCAGGCTAAAAAACCTTTCACTTTAGGATAAGTGAAAGTATTTACTTTCACTTATGATTGAGGATTACGCATTGAAAGAGCCATAAAGGCTGACTTTCGCAATTTAACAAGTGAAAGAGAGTGAGAAACTGACTCGATTGGTGGAGTTTCGAAGCCCAGCCTGCGTGAGATCACAAACTGGATTATCTGCTGATATTTTTGTGGTTAGCGAAATGCAAAACCAGCCTCGTTCAGGCTGGTTCTATTCGTTCTTGTAGCACTGATTTGGCTAAAAGGTAGGAAGTTGGAAAGCTGAGTTAATCCACTATTCGCACATCAACACCAAGATCAGTGAGCTGGTCGACGTAAGTCTGAGGAATTCCGCTATCTGTGATTAGCATGTTGAT
>NZ_JBFRVX010001284.1:1099-2248 GCF_041475345.1 Vibrio sp. 10N.222.48.A3
GTGATTAGCATGTTGATCTGCTCAGGACTAGCAATCAGACAAAAGCTATGGCGATCAAACTTCGATGAGTCTGTCACTGCAATCACAGTTTGTGCTGCTTCAAGCATTTTTCGATTGATGTTTGCTTCACCTTGATGAGGAGTTGTAATGCCAGATGTCTTGTCAAAACCATCAACCCCTAAGAACAATTTGTTGAATCGAAAAACCGTCAAAAAGTCCTCGCCGCCTGTCCCATGTACCGAGTAAGAATTGTCACGCATAGTTCCCCCCGTGACCATAACTGATACATTACTTTGATTAGCAAGATGGTAAGCGATGTTAATACCGTTAGTCATAACAACCAAATCTTGCTTCCCTTCCAGATGATAAGCAATTTGCTCTGTAGTCGAGCCTGAATCAAGAATGACTTTGTCACCGTCTACAATCAGTGATGCTGCATACTCTCCTAGCTTCGCTTTAGTATTGTTGTTGAGCTGCTTTTTATCATTGAGTGGTCGCTCAAAGGCAAACTGATTATTGAGCACAGCACCGCCATAACACCTTTTTAAACAGCCTTTCTTTTCTAGATAGTTAAGGTCATTGCGAATCGTAACCTCTGAAACATTGTACAGTTCCGAAAAATGGTTAACTTCACCTTTTTGGTGAGTTTGAATGTAGTGAAGGATCTCTTCACGTCTTTGAGCCGAGGTGGTCATAGGGGAACGTTCCGACAAGTAATCATTTGCTCTAACTAATTTCAACAGAGCACCATAACAAGCACCTTACTCCATGATGTAATGCGGTGTCACCCGACAAGTTAGCTAGTGACACCCTTCTTTCAGGCATTTCATGATAGTTCTTCACGTCTCGTTGCCGTGTGACTTAAATCGTCGACGGCCGCTGCCGATTGAAAACCCATAACTTCGTGAAGCAAGCAACGGGAGAAACACTGAACACTTTAAGCCGCTCTTGATTTGCCGATACGTGTAATTACATTCGGCTAATCTAGAAGTAGGGCGCAAGTACGCTTCAGGCACAATAAATGACAATAGAGACATCGTATTTTTTCAATGAATCATACGACTTATACCTAGACCTAAAAGGACCGAGCTGCGTCTTAAATCAGCCTTTGAAAAACTATTTTCGCCAATAAAAACCGAATCAAAACCG
>NZ_JBFRVX010001285.1:0-1344 GCF_041475345.1 Vibrio sp. 10N.222.48.A3
TTGTCCGTATTCTCTGGTGTCTATTTGAAATACTAGGGAAACAAAAATGAAAAATGGGTTAGTCTGCACATTAGCCGTGATGTTAATTGCGGGGTGCAAAGAATCGAATGAGCCAAACGTAACTGTAGTGGAACAACCGAGTGTCATCTCTCACATAGAGAAAACACCGGAACTAATTGCAGAATTAAAGGCACAGCCGACCATTGATGATCAACTTAGGCTTCTATATGAGCGTTTTGAATCCATGCTTGACCGCAGCGACTCTCTCACTGGTACTGATGCAAACAATGATGGTATCCGCGACGACATTGAGGCGTTTATCGATGCGCTAGAAGTGACCGAGCCAGTCCGAAAAGCCTTAAAACAAAACGCCCGTTACACACAAGAAAATCTCTATCACGATTTTTCACAGAAGACCCATGCTAACATCAAAAAATCCCTCGAAATTTCATACAAGTACGACGAAGTCCTCGCCTGTGAAGAGTTTGTAGGAATTGATATTGATGACGGCATAAACACCTCCAACACAATCACATCTCTCACCTACAACACCAAAGCTCGTACTATGGCGTACTTAGCTTATAATCATTTACAAGATGGATCTGTAAGTACTTCTCTGAAAGCAGAGGAAAAGTATTGTGAATAAGCTAGTCACCCGTTCAAACCTCCCCCTAATTGATATTTTTACCCTCTTTTGAAACACAGAAAAGGCGGAGGGTAAGAGCATCTAACTTCCTATTTTTGTGTGTTATGCCCCTATGCAAACTCTTTATTATTCAGGGAGTTAATTTGCCCGTATTCTCTGGTATCTATTTGAAATACTAGGGGATACAGAAATGAAAAATGGGTTAGTCTACACGTTAGCCATGATGTTAATTGTGGGGTGCAAAGAATCGAATGAGCCAAACGCAACTGCAGTGGAACAACCGAGTGTCATCTCTCACATAGAGAAAACACCTGAGCTAGTCGCAGAATTAAAGGCACAACCGACAATCGATGATCAGTTTAGGCTGCTATATGAGCGCTTTGAACCCATGCTTGACCGCAGTGACTTTCTTACTGGTACGGATGCAAACAAAGATGGTATCCGCGATGACATTGAGGCGTTTATTGATGCGCTAGAAGTGACCGAGCCAATCCGAAAAGCCTTAAAACAAAACGCTCGCTACTCACAAGAAAACCTGTACCACGACTTCTCGAAAAAGACTAAAGCCAATATCGACAAGGCAATGGCGATGGGTAATAAATATAACAAAGTTATCGCCTGTAAGAAGTTTGTTGGCATTCCAGTCAGAGATAGAACAAATACAGGAAAAACCATTAGAGCTCTCACCTACAACACCA
>NZ_JBFRVX010001286.1:0-1436 GCF_041475345.1 Vibrio sp. 10N.222.48.A3
TACAGTTCGTGACTATTAGCAGCTTACCGAGTCATGGATTATTACTTTTAAACGGTAACGTCGTAACCGCCAACCAGCAAATCAGCAAGGCTGACTTAGACGCAGGCCATTTAACTTTCACGCCGAGCAATAATGAAAACGGCGCCAACTATGCGCAATTTACATTTACTGCGAATGATGGCCATAAAAATTCGGCAAGCGCAACGATGGTAGTGGATGTCAATGCGGTCAATGATGCACCTATCGTTGGATCGAGTTTTATTAGTTCTTTAGAAGATAAGCCTCATGCGTTCACCACCGCAGACTTTAAATATTCTGATATTGATGGAGATGCGTTAAACCACATCACGATTACCAATGTCGCCCATGGCGTGTTATCGCTGAATGGCACCACAGTGAATGTTGGTGATGACGTCAGCGCCTCCGACGTTTCATCACTCATCTTCACCCCAACTCACAACTACTTTAGTTCTGGTGTCAGCGGATTAGGGGCGGTGCAATTTACCGCAAACGATGGTCATCTTGATTCAAAAGAAGGGTCAATACTCATTAATATAGCGAGTGTCGCTGACCCTGCAACATTCAGTGGAGACTCCACAGGAGTGGCAAAAGAAGACATAACACTTCAAGCTTCAGGTACGTTGACGGCGAGTGACCCTGATGGAACCGCAGGGTTTACCGCGGTACAGGGTGGAGCTGGAATAGCCGGAAGCAAAGGCTATGGGCACGCTCATATCGATGTAAATGGTCACTGGACTTACGACCTTGACAACAACCATCCTATAGTTCAACAGCTTAGCGAAGGTCAGACAGACACTGAAACCATCACGGTTCAATCTGCAGATGGCACGCACCATGATATCGTGGTTACCATTACCGGAACCAATGACGCACCGATTCTCGGCGTTAACCAAACATCAACAGCAGCAGGTACATTAACAGAGACAGATTTAGACACTAATGACACTCATACCTTCTCTGTCGTTAGTTCTAACGGTCAATTCGGTTCATTGTCGGTCGACCCAGACACTGGTGACTACATCTACACACCAAATACGTCTATCACAGGAATGAGTTATAACTCTGCCACCAACTCCTATCATGGTGTCGATGTATTCGAAGTAAAAGTCAGTGACGGCCATACTGAAGATTCGAAATTCATCACCTTTGATGCCTCGGGACATGTCACCATGTCACCAACGGGTGGCCTAGTAATATCAACCACAGTGCCTCAACAACCTACGGTTACAACGACACTACCAACCTTGCTAATGATCACCAACGTAGCGCCAACAAACTCGGTGACATTGAATTTGGCATCAACGAGTGACTCGGGTTCGTCGAACACTGACAACCTTACCAACGACACTACGCCAACGATTACCGGACACACTGATATTCCATTCTCGAAAGTCACTATTTACGATGGTTCAACA
>NZ_JBFRVX010001287.1:0-4811 GCF_041475345.1 Vibrio sp. 10N.222.48.A3
TAACAACACTTTTCAAACTAAATGACCTCAATAATGCCAAACGAATTCGATTTACCTATCCTTTATTCTTTAAGACGCTGCCCTTACGCTATGCGAGGAAGGATGGGCATCGCACTATCACAGCAGAAAGTGTTACTTCGAGAAATTGTTACCAAAGATAAGCCTAGCGAACTATTGGCCAGTTCGCCAAAAGGCACTGTTCCAGTATTGGTATTGCCTGATGGTCAAATCATAGAACAGAGCTTAGATGTGATGAACTGGGCGCTTCAACAAAACGATCCTCAAGATCTTCTGCGCTTAAGCAATCCAATACTTAGCGAGCAAGTCCAACAACTCATCAAAACCAACGATGAAGAATTCATTGGTCACTTAGAGAAATACCGCGCTTCAGTGCGTTACCGAAACATCGATAGTGAACAACGCAGACAAGCCTGTGAAGGATTCATCAGCAAGTTAGAGGCATTACTCACCAATCAGCCTTATTTCTTTGGAGAAAAGCCAAGCCTCGCCGACTTTGCTGTGATGCCGTTTGTTAGCCAGTTCGTAAGAGTCGAGAAGAAGTGGTTTGTGCAATCTGAATATCAGAACGTAGGACGTTGGTTAAGAGCGCACCTCGACAGTAAGCTCTACACCCAAGTCATGAAGCAATACCCTTTGTGGAATGAAACCAAGCAAGATTGTGTTTTTGGGTAGCATTAAGTCGCTATGAATTGCTGGAGATAACTCCATATTGCTGAAGATTGCCGAAGATGACTGAAAACAGTTCTAAATAAGCATAGACAGCTCTCTATTGTTATGAAAATCGTGACACTGAATCGCAAGCGATGCTATTGATGGCATATTAGATATCAACGAAAATCGCATTTCACTCAATCACAACGTTAGTTTGAAATGCGCTATGCCAAAAAACAAAGTAAACACATTCAACACACCTAACCCCGATTTTAAAGGGTTCGCGAAAGTTTCACTGTTAGTGGCCTTCTCGCTTGCCCTTTCAGGCTGTAGCGCGAAAAACAAAGTAACCAACACAAGCCCATCTGCTGCGCAGCAGAATCAAACCTACACGGCGAAAAGCTTCAATAAACCCAATAGCAAAGTTACGTTGATCCTCTCTTTTTCTGGTGGCGGCACACGAGCGGCTGCGCTCTCATATGGTGTGTTGCAAGCATTGCGCGACACCAACATCCAAGTAAATGGTGAAACGGTCAATCTGTTAGAAGAAGTTGATATGATCAGTTCGGTATCCGGTGGCAGCTTTACCGCCGCGTATTATGGTTTGTATGGTGACCAGATATTCGAAGATTACGAAGAAACGTTCCTTTATCACGAAGTCTCAAAAGATCTGTTCTCCATCCTTTTATCTCCGACTTATTGGTTCTCGTACGCCACCAGAACAGACAAAGCCACCGACTATTACAAAGCCAACATCTTCGGTGAAAGTACATTTGCCGACATGCACCGAGAAGATGCACCCTACATTGTCATTAACGCGACCGACATTTCAACGGGTTCGCGTTTTTCATTCACACAAGAGTATTTTGACCTCATATGTTCAGACCTGAACAGCTATTCAGTGTCCAGTTCGGTGACGGCTTCTTCTGCTGTGCCTTTCGTTTTCACACCTGTGGTACTAGAAAACAAAAATGACTGTGATAAATCAGAGCATTTACAACCCTCGTTTGAGGCCACAAGTTACCGCAACCGAAATCTGATCAAGTCGTTAAAGTCATATAGCAATAAGGATGATGTGAGTTATCTCCACCTTGTGGATGGCGGAATTACTGACAACCTCGGTTTGCTATCGGTATATGAGATGTCTGAATACTTGCGTTACAACGACAACGAAGAGTTGAAAAACTTGTACGACAACCAACACGCGCGCCCTATTGTCATCATTTCGGTTGATGCATCGACGACGCCAGAATCTGGCATTGGAGAGTCGATTGAAGCACCTTCCATGAAACAAACGGTGGATGTCATCACCGATATACAGTTGCATCGCTACAACGATACAACAAAAGATTTGATCGTTGACGAGTTGCAATCTTGGCAAGAACTGGCCTCTCATCAAGGTCGTAAGGTTTCACCCTACTTCATTGAGATCAGCTTGAATAAATCAGACAACAGCGCAAAGCGATATTTGCTCAATCAAATTCCGACGGACTTTATGATAGACAAAGAAAACGTCGATCTATTGATTGAAGAAGGTAACAAACAACTTGTTGCCGATCCGGAATTCCGAAACTTCTTATCATTTGAACGCAACAAATAATGCTAATCTAGTTGCTTATTAAAGCGCAATTTGGCAACTAAAGTTACGTCATAACTTCACCTTTACAAGGATCACTATGGAATTTGAAAACAACATCTTACATCTCGGGTCATTCTTTGCAGTGACCATGGGGATCGTGGTTCTATTTGTCGGACGAAGGCTGAATCAAGTCATCGGTTTTTTGAAAGAGTTCAGTATCCCTGAACCTGTCTCTGGTGGGATTTTGGCATCGCTTCTGTTCGCGGTTTTATACGCGACGACCTCAATCGAAGTGCAATTTGATCTATTTGCCCGCGATGTATTATTGGTCTACTTCTTTACCACGATTGGGATTAACTCAAGTTTGAAAGACCTGTTCAAAGGCGGAAAGCCCTTGGTGATTTTGCTATCAATCACTATCTTCTTCATGATTATGCAGAACATCGTCGGTATTTCTGTCGCATCAATGTTTGGCCTAGAGCCTGTCTTTGGCCTACTCAGCGGAAGTATTTCACTGATTGGCGGGCATGGTACCGCGATTGCTTGGGCACCCAAGGTTGCAGAAGAGTTCGGCCTAGAAAGCGCAATGGAAATTGGTATCGCCAGTGCAACATTTGGGTTGATTTTAGCCAGCCTGATGGGTGGCCCTATTGCAAAGTTTCTCATTAAGCGTCACAACCTCAAACCTGTCGACGGGCAATCAAACTCAATCGATTCAAATGCAAAAAAACAACACCAAGCTCTTACATCATTTCAATTTTTAGACGCCGTGTTAGCGATTCATATTTGTGTCATTGTCGGCGCGTTGCTTAATGAATTGATCAGTCAAACCGGGTTACAACTTCCACTGTTCGTATCGTGTTTGTTTGCGGGTATCGTGATCACCAACGTAATGCCAGACTCCTACCCTAGAATCTCGGGCGCAAAATGGCCGACACGCTCGCCCGCTATCGACTTAATTGCTGAAATATCCTTGGGTACATTTTTGGCGATGTCCCTAATGAGCATGCAACTTTGGACGCTCATTGATTTGGCGGGTCCTATCTTCGCGATATTGGCAATGCAGCTGCTACTGGCCGTGATAATCAATATCTTCATCGTGTTCCCATCAATGGGTAAGACCTATGATGCAGCCGTTGTATGTGCTGGGTTTGGAGGGATTTCGTTAGGTTCAACACCTACAGCCATGGCAAACATGTCGGCAGTAAGTCAGAAATATGGGCATTCAGCACAAGCCTTCATCATCGTGCCATTGGTATGCGCGTTCTTCATTGATTTAGCGAACGCACTGATTATTCCTTACTTCATGAGAATGATGTAGCTGACCTTTGTTAAGACGGTACACCACAATTTATTTAGGCGGTATACCCCAATAAAAAGAGCCGCTCATACAGAGCGACTCTTTTACTAATGACTCAATTTGACTATCACTAACGACTACCCAAAGCTTATTGAATCGCTATCGAAATCTCGACTTCAGTTTCGCCTTTGTAAAATTCAAAGTCTGTCGTGTAAGTTCGAACATGTGGGCAATCTGCTGCGTTGAAGTACGCCCACACTTCGCCCCATAAATCGATGACCGCTTGAGGAAGTTCACCTTCAGCAGAAAACGTCAGATATTTACCTGCTTCAATTTCGGTTTCGACTAGGTCATCTAAATTGTTATCGGTAAGTGCATTGGTACATGCAATAACATCAAACTCACCAGTAAAATCCGATTGGTAATTGGTGTAGACACCATACACTTTTGAATCTGGTGTCAGCTTAGGAAAAGCTTGATCGAAAAAACCTTGCCATAATTGACCTATCTTTGCTTTTGTTGGATCAATCTCATCGGTATTAGTGGTTCTTACTGAAAACCCGTACGCCTTTACGGCTTCAATCGTTTCTACTTTCATTCGTTTTATTCCTAAGCCAATCGACGTTTTAACTATGTAAAATCTTAACTAATCTTGTATCTCTTTGTGGCCACACTTTTCACAGACAAGATGACGAGAAAACTCATCCATTGACGCGATAAACGGGCCAAGGAACCAACCTTTTATCATGCCTGCCCAAAACTCGCTTCGCTTTTGGTTAGGTTTGTCTGCAAACGCACTGGTCTTTCTGACCAACACAACAACGTGTTGTGTGTCTTCTCTGCACGCGGTGCAATAGCATTGTTCTATGGTGTTATTCATTTGAAAGCCTATGACGTTTTGAATGAAATTTGCTGAAAATAAGGATTGTTGACACAGACTTCTAGTGTGGAAAGATCAGTGAGTACGACAAGTTGTTCTACACCTTGAATACTGACCTTAATGCACTCTTCACGGCTATCATTGCGTTGAGTATCTAATCCGACACATTCAATCTGCTCGCCAGACTTCAGCGTTAATTTGATTGGGTATCGGTGCATACACACAATCTCAATATAATCGTAATCGTTGCAACTAATCATAATACCCCTCCAATTCATCCACCACGCTAATGCGACACGCCATACTATGCAATATGCATATAATCAATCATTTACCCAAATCACATTGATGTTCGTCCGAAACTAAACTTGCTTCTAAAC
>NZ_JBFRVX010001288.1:0-2807 GCF_041475345.1 Vibrio sp. 10N.222.48.A3
TAAAGAGCAGCAACAACGATTAACACTTTCAAATACCCCGCTATACCAACAAAAAACAATACAACTAAAAGGTACGACTATGAGCTGGTTTTTCTTAATGATGGGCGTGATGGCGGAAGCACTTTCTCACGTAGCACTTAAAGCAACCGACGGTTTCAGTTTGTCTAAACCCATCCCTGCTCTATTGGTGATTTCAGGACACTTGGCGGCATTTCTATTTTTGAGCCAAGCAATGAAAGGGATGCCTGTAGGTGTGGTTCACTCTTTATGGGCGGGCTTGGCTATCGTAACCGTGAGCTTGATTTCTACATTTGTTTACCGTCAGCACCTCGATACTATGGTGTGGGTTGGTATGTTATTTGTGGCAGCAGGTGTTGTGATGATCAACCTATCTCAAGGTCACTCGCACTAGTGTAGATAGTGACTTATGAACAGTGTGTCAATTCGTTCAAGTTTCCTAACAGACAGTGTCGCCTTCACTTATTCATACTCTTACAATCGGCAAATCAAACCTGTTACCATAGCGTCTTCTACATCACCTATTTTGAAGGTTGCTATGAAAGCAATTAAGACTCTTTTCTTCCTGATGGTTTTATTAAGCGGTCTGTTTACCGCTTGGCTGTTTATCCCGATTCCAGCGACCATGGACAAGCAAACGCTCGACCTTCCATTAACGGAACCATTCAAGCTTGTGGCGTACCGCAGCAACCCGAATGATGCGAGCAAGCCGCTGACTTACCACTACTATGTGATTTCAGATGTGGTTGGCGTGGACGACATGGACCCGTTCCTAGTTACCACAGACCAATTCGTGAAACTTGGCAAATTCGACGAGAACACGTTCAATTTAACGGTTAACGGCAAAATCGAGAGCTACACCAACGATTTGTGGATCAAAAAATCTGACGGCAAGCTTCAGCACTGGTACGTGAGTATTGATGCGAACTATGTTCGTTAGAGTCGAACCCAAATAGACCCGATTTAAAACTGCGCTTTGGCTTCCAAGCGCAGTTTTTGTTTCAAGCCGCCCGCCTTAAACTCTCCTCTTTTCCACTTTCACCCGCAACTGCCCTTTATCCCAAGATGATAAAAACAATCTAACTGTCGCAAGCTGCATAGGTGTTATAAGCCCTTAAGATGTTATAAGCTCCATCTATGCTCGACTCCCTATAAATCAAAAATAATAAAGGATCACCCGTGGAATTTACGCTCGACAAATTTAACGGCATCATCATCGACCCAGCAACAGCCCCTCACGATGCTGACTCTTTCAATGCCGAACTCAGCGAGATCACCGAATTTTCAAAGCAGAATAACAAAGGCATAATTTGGATTAGCTTGCCTATTTCGCTCTCGCACCTTATTCCGGTGGCGACTGAACTTGGCTTTGTGTTTCACAACTGTCTAGAAGACGAGATTACGCTGATCCACAAATCCGAGATTGTAGAGTTTGTGCCTTTCATTCCGACCCACACCTTGGGCGCAGGCGCATTGATCACCAACGAACATAATCAAGTGCTGATGATTAAAGAGCACGGTATGACAGGCTACAAATTACCGGGCGGCCATATTGAGTTGGGTGAAGGCATTGAAGAATCGGTGGTTCGTGAAACCTTGGAAGAGACTGGTATCAAAGCCACATTCATTTCTGTAGTTGGCATGGCGACGAGACACCCGTATCAGTTTGGCAAATCGAACCTCTACTTTATTTGCCACCTTATCGCTCAAACCCAAGAGATTGCGATTCAAGACACCGATGAAATTGCAGAGGCTAAATGGGTTGATATTGAAGAGTATATTAACAACCCTGACAGTTACCCGTTTAACCGCCAATTAGTCGGTTCTCTGATAGGGAAACAAGGATTAGAGCTTACTCAGCTAGAAGGTAATTCTGGCCCAACCCACAAGCCCGAGATCTTCTTTTCGCAAAACTAGAACGATTCAAGCATAAAAACGCCCAACTCAATTGAATTGGGCGTTTTGGTTTCTAGCTTTTGTTTTTCTTAATTAAGCCTACTGCGTTGTTAGTTATTCTTTGTACCCATGATTCATTCTCATACTTTTAGAACGAACCTGTATTAGAAGAAGCCCAACGGATTAGTATCGTAGCTGATCAACAGGTTCTTAGTATTTTGGTAGTGATCGAGCATCATCTTGTGTGTCTCACGGCCAATGCCCGATTTTTTGTAACCACCAAACGCGGCATGAGCTGGGTAAGCGTGGTAACAGTTCACCCAAATACGCCCCGCTTCAATGTTACGACCCATGCGATACGCTAGGTTTGCATCACGCGTCCATACGCCTGCACCCAAGCCATACTCGGTATCGTTAGCGATTTCTAACGCTTCCGCTTCGTCTTTAAACGTCGTCACCGCGATAACAGGGCCGAAGATCTCCTCTTGGAATACACGCATCTTGTTGTGCCCTTCCAGCATGGTTGGCTGAATGTAGTAACCGTTGCCGAGATCATCTGGTTGCTGCGCGATTTCACCACCTGTTAGCACTTTCGCACCTTCTTGACGACCGATTTCTAGGTAGCTCAAGATCTTGTCAAACTGCTCTTTTGAAGCTTGTGCGCCAACCTGAGTCTCGGTATCTAGCGGGTTACCTTGTTTAATAGTTTGAGCACGCTCGACCACCTTGGCGATGAACTTGTCGTATACCGATTCATGAATCAACACGCGTGATGGACAGGTACACACTTCACCTTGGTTGAAGAACGCAAGCAGCATGCCTTCGACACACTTATCAAGGTATTCGTCTTCATGGTTAAAGATGTCTGGGAAGTAGATGTTTGGAGACTTACC
>NZ_JBFRVX010001289.1:0-666 GCF_041475345.1 Vibrio sp. 10N.222.48.A3
AAATTATTGTAGAGAAAGTCAGATAACACTTATCTGCCATATTGATCTTTTGAGAAAACTGCTCAGTTTGCATTACGACCTCCTGTTTTCAACGACTCAGTTGAGAGAAGGTGTTTAGGCACTAATTCTTGATTGTTTCGTCCTTCGATATCACTCATCAATTGCATGATGCTTTCTATCGATTGAATCGAGAGCACGCCTTTTGTTTGTTCGAGCTTGATGGTTTCGATGATGTAGTCGTATCGTGCGCTTTCATAATCTCTTAAGGCGCTGAAGAGCTTACTTTCTGCGGCAAGCAAATCGGTGATGGTACGGGTGCCTAACTGGTATGCCCTTTGAATGCCTTTGTAAGAGGCATAGTTGGCACGAATGATGTTCTCGTAACTGCTTATAGATTGCGAAAAATCGTTAATGTTTAGGACCGAAGTGTTTACGCTGTTACGAGTGGTGTAAAGCGAGTCTTGATAAAGCAGTTCAGTACGTTCAATTGCCGTCGATGATTTTTGATATCCATAGTAATCAGAACCACCAGACAAAATAGGCAAGGCTAGGTTCAAGCCAACGCTAGTTGAGTTGCTTTCGCCTGTCGCTGTGATGTCGGTTTTATCGTAGTTATTGGCGTCATCGTGACGATAGCTGGCTGAGAGTGACACGGTAGGTAAGAAG
>NZ_JBFRVX010001290.1:0-704 GCF_041475345.1 Vibrio sp. 10N.222.48.A3
CAGCTAGCTACTATCGAAGAAATTCAAGACCCTCAAGAAAAAGAGAGCACGCTAACAGGCTTGAATGGTTGGTTAGCGACCTTTAGATCTCACGCTATTGAGTCTGAGCAGTCACAGAAGCTTAAAGCCGAACTCATAAAGTTTGAGGCTGAACTGTTTGAGAAAAAACAGAATCATGTAATGACTTACGTGAATGAAGCGGGCGACGACACTGAAGGGTCGTTACCGGTTCTAGGTTCAACAATAAGAACCAATAGTAATGAAAAAGTTAGGCTTTCAGCTCACCAAACACTACTAGGTTTAGAGCAGTGGCTGCTGGCTAACGGCTTCATTGAACTCATCAAAAAACGCAACCAGTTTGCTCAATCGCTGGGTTTCAAAACCTTTTTTGACTATTCCGTCGTTAAAACCGAGCAGATGACAACTGAGCAACTGTTTACAATTCTGGATGACTTTGAAGTTCGCACGCGAGATAACCATCAACAAAGCCTAGAGAGCTTAACTCAGAAAAAAGGTCAGAGCGCTCTAGAAGCCCATAATTTCACCTACTCTTTTTCAGGTGACGTCATGAATGACTTAGACCCTTATGTTCCATTTTCAAAGTCACTAAGGCGTTGGGTTGAGTCTTTTGGTCGTCTTAATATCGAATACTCACAAGCAACATTGAAATTAGATTTGCTTGATCGTAAAGGAAAGTATCCAAA
>NZ_JBFRVX010001291.1:0-641 GCF_041475345.1 Vibrio sp. 10N.222.48.A3
GTAATAACACAGCTATTATCTTCGCCAAAACATTCAACCAAGTTACGTTTGTCTTCTAACTCTCGAACTAACGTACCTATGTTGATCTGACTTGGATGGCAACTGAGTTTCAAACCACCATTTTTTCCTCTTGTAGCGATCAGGTGCCCTTTGAGGTTGAGTTGCTGAACGATCTTCATTAAGTGGTTTTTAGAAATACCATAACTGTTAGCAATGTCGCCGATGGTGCTAAGAGATTGGTTGTTGATCGCTAAATAGATCAGAACGCGTAGGGAATAATCAGTGTAACGTGTGATATGCATGTTGGGATATTTCACTCTATAAGATGTATTTATTATGAATCTTATGAGTAATAAAGGCAAGTTAACCTAATGAGGAGTAGTGGCTAAGCACCAAGAAGCTAAGGCTGCGATCTTAATGACGTTTCTCACATCTGTTGTATGAGATCCTATCTCCATCTTCCTTTCTCAAACGAGATCTAATCCTCTAAGTCGAAGCGATCAGAAACATTTTTCGATATATTTTCACTCTGACAATATAAAAACACACAAACTTGTTCATAAAAAAAGCAGTCAGTTAATAAGGGTATTTACAAGCGAATCACACCACTATATTATTCGCGGCACTGGAGGGATGGCTGA
>NZ_JBFRVX010001292.1:0-1878 GCF_041475345.1 Vibrio sp. 10N.222.48.A3
CATTGTGAAAGTCTCCGAATTACAAAACATTATAGATCACTTACCCCAAGATTCCGATCCGGATATTGTTATTGGTGAAGCGTGGTTGCCTGAGCGTTTGGTGAATACCAACCTAGACGGCGACATGCTATTTCTTGAGTTCGATAATGCCCCTGAAGACAATCAAGGGGATGAAGAAGGCCGTGGTTTTGTTGAACACGAAATTGCTATGATTCGTGAAAAACTAGAGCAAGTGTTAGACGACACATCCGATACTAAGACCAAAGCCGATGCCCTATTGGCAATATTTCTAATGGGCCATGAACTTTCTAGCTCGGAAGTTATCGAACTCCTTGAAGCAGATGGTTCTGAAACACCTGAGTCTGAAATGATCGCGCCCGACATAACAGAGCCTGAAACGAACAAGCTCGAAACAAAACAACACCACGACGACTAGCCACCAACGATTTTAGGTACCGTATTGAAACCCTCTACGACATCATCTCTTCCCCTGTTACTCGCCGGACCCATTTTAAGAAAAACGACTGCAACTGAAGTCGTACTTTGGTTAGCCACCAGCTCGCCTCTGACAGGCAGAGCCGAACTGTATACCCGTAATTCTGACGTAGAGCCAGACCAACCGTTTTATACCTCATCGCTTGAAGATCATGATTCGATTCAAATCGGTACACATGCGTGGGTAACGCTCATCCGCTTACAAGGCGAGTTCCCGACGAATACACCTCTAGAGTATGACGTTCACACAGAGTCAGGCTCATTAAAAGAGCTTGCCCCTCACCTTGTTTACAACGGTAAATCTCGCGTTGAGTTTAAGATATCGACCTCGGCTGATTACATTCTTCATGGCTCTTGCCGTAATCCACATCATCCAAGCAAAGACAGCCTAGTCGCAGCAGATAACAAGATTGCCGATCAAACCGTCGCTGAAAGACCCGATATGCTGATGATGAGCGGCGATCAGATCTACGCTGACCATGTGGCAGGCCCAACACTTGATGCTATTCAGCAAGTGATTCAATTGCTTGGCCTAGTGGGAGAGAGCTTACCGACTGACTCGCAAGTTAACCGAATCAACAGCAGTGACGCCTTATTTGAGAGCGAATATCACTTATATCAACGTGATCAGTACTTGCCACACCACACCACTTCAGCATCCATGCTCGATAAGTTCTTCCCAAATCGTGGCGTACCGATTTTTAGCTCTACCGATTGTGAAAACCACTTGGTCACGCTGTCTGAGTTTATCGCGATGTACCTGTTAGTTTGGTCGCCGACACTGTGGCAGTGTGTCAATCGAGAGCGCTTAATTGAGAATAACTTCACTCAAGGTGGACGCCAATTAACACCGACTGAGCAGCAACAGTGGCGTGATGAAAGCGTCATCATGGATGATTTCATTGCTGGCTTACCGCAAGTACAACGTCTGTTCGCACATATCCCTACGTACATGATCTTTGATGATCACGATGTGACCGATGATTGGAACCTTACCGTGGGTTGGGAACATGCCGTAGACCAAAACCAGTTCGCAACTCAAGTCATTGGTAACGGCCTTGCGGCTTACTGGATGTGTCAGGGCTGGGGTAATAAACCGGAGAGCTTCGACGAGACATTCATCGAGCAAGCAAAACAGCTTTTTGTCGATCAACCGCGCGTTACTAAACAAACGCATAACGCTAAACAAACGCATGACGTTGAACAAACGGACAACCTTAAACAAACGAACAGTGAAACCGGCGATGCCGCGACTACTCACTCTGTTAGCGACATCGAGCCAAACAAGCATCGAGCCTTCATTGAGATGCTGAGTCGCTTTGAGGAGTGGCATTACACAATAGATACTTCACCCAAAGTCATTGTGTTGGATACCCGAACCCG
>NZ_JBFRVX010001293.1:0-1019 GCF_041475345.1 Vibrio sp. 10N.222.48.A3
TCTGCGAATTTACCTTGTTCGATAGCTAATTTGCTTCGTTCTTCTCGGTCATACACGATTTGAGTTAGCGAGTGATCCAAGTTTTTCAAGTTTGGTTGGTAGCAGTTACCTGCAACCGCATTCGCGTTGTAAATCTCAGGACGGTAGATTTTTTGGAATGTACCCATGGTGCTGATGGTGCTGATAAGCTCTAGGTTTGAGTAATCGTTCAGTAGATCACCAAAGAAATAGAAAGCTAGAGGTGCAACACTGTTTGGCGGCATGAAGTAACGAACCTGTAACCCCATCTTCTTAAAATATTGTTCAGTTAAAGAAGACTCATTCGGTTGGTATTCAAAACCTAATACTGGGTGTTGGTTTTCAGTGCGGTAATAGGTTTTATTATCTGACACGCTTAAGCAAATAACAGGTGGCTTATTAAAGTTCTTTTTGTAAGCGTCAGAGTTAACGAAATATTTAAAAAGCTTGCCGTGCAAATCACCAAAATCTTCTGGAATGCTGAATTTATCTTGGCCTTTATTATGATCCAATAGACGTACGCTAAAGTCATAATCTCGAACATAAGAAGAGAAGTTATTTCCGATAATGCCTTCAATACGCTCGTTGGTTTTACGGTCTAGAATATTGGTTTTCAGTACTTCAATGGAAGGGAATGCTTCGCCGTTGCTTTCAATGTCCATATCAACAGAAATGATTTCAAGCTCTACAGAATAACGGTCGCCTTTTGGGTTGTCCCAGTGTGCTAATGCGTTGAAACTGTTGTCAATCATCTGCAGTGCATTGCGCAAGTTTGCTTGGCGGCTGTCACCACGCGCCAAGTTAGCGAAGTTGGTGGTGATACGTGTGCTGTCCGCAGGTTGATAGTTCTCGTCGAGGCTAATGCTCTTAATTGTAAAATTAAATTCTGTATTCATGTTGATCTGATATCCCAATCTGTTGTCTGACTTTCTCGGTCTTTAGAATTAAAATTGCTTTTATTTTTGCTTGTGACCGGATTAATAGTTGAAGGCAATACTGTA
>NZ_JBFRVX010001294.1:0-3841 GCF_041475345.1 Vibrio sp. 10N.222.48.A3
AGTTTAAGAAGCACAACATCAACCCACCGAAGATTTCAGTGGCAGCGCATTAGGCTTTTCATATTTTAGACGCTTGTAATTGTTCGACATGGCTTGTAATTGTTTGAAATAACGGGCCATAAATAAAAACACCTCCGAACTTATCTTAAGTGCGGAGGTGTTTTTCTATTCGCGTTATGAACGACTAAAGGTTAGACACTAATAACTGCGGTGTGGCTTTTTGCTGAAGATAGATACTAAAGCGACTTCCTTTACCTACTTCGGATTCAACTCGTATTTCGCCGCCCGTTTGGCTCAAAATACTTTGAGAAACGGACAAACCTAAGCCTGTACCGTCTCTTTTGGTGGTATAGAAAGGAGAGAAAATACGTTTCAGTTGTTCTTCCTTAATACCACAGCCCTCATCTTCAACATGAACAATAGCCCCATGAGATACTCCATTTTCAACCCAATCTTCACTCGAGATAGTCAATGTGCCCTGTCCGTCCATCGCGTGAATCGCGTTCATTTGCAGGTTAACTAGAATTTGCAGCAATTGGTTTCGGTTCACTTCGACTGAGGTTTTAGCATTCAATTGCGAGACATACACAATGCCTTTCTTTTTTGCGCCTGTTTTTACGAGCGTAATACTTTCATCGACAATTGGATTGATATGTTGCCAAGTGATTTCGTCTTGTACACCACCGTGTCGGCTGTATTGAAGTAAGCTTCGCGTGATGTTTCGGATTCGGTCGATCTGCTCCATGATCGCGTGGACTTCTTCGTCTACACGAGCCACTTCGTCACCTAGTTCAAACTTCATTAGCTCAACGTTGCCTAGAATTACTGCTGTCGGATTATTGATTTCATGGGCAATACCTGCGGTTAACTCACCTAACGCGGCTAATTTTTCGTTGACCACCAGCTTATCTCTAGCTTGGTTAAGAAGCTGGATGTGCAGTTCGAGTTCTTCCGTTTTCTCTTTCAAACTGGCGGTACGAGAATGAACCTTACATTCGAGTTCAGACGCCGCTTGTTGAATCTCTTGATTACGCTCGTGGAGCAGATCTAACATTTTGTCGAACTGTTTCGCAAGCAACGTAAGTTCATGTTGATCATCCAAACCCAACGTACCGATTCGCTTGTCTTGCCCCATTTGGACTAGCTTTACAACTTTATGGATGCGTTCAATTGGGTTGAAAAGATCGCGTGCACCACGGTGTACGATCAAACCTGAAGCTAACAGCAGTAATATGATGGTGATGCTGATTTCACCAAGGTTAGTCAGATACGTCTCTACGAGTGGCCAGATTAGATAGCCGGTATAAAGCATGCCAATAACGTTATCAAACTGGTCGTGGATTGGTTGGTAAGCGGTGATGTACCAAGCGTCGTAAACATATGCTCGGTCTAACCACTTTTGCCCTTGATTCAAGACTTTTGAATGAACCTCATGAGAAACGCGAGTACCAATTGCGCGCCCTGCACTGTCTTCACTGCTTAATGGCACATTAGTGCTGACACGCAGATCATCAAGGAATACGGTAACCGTACCAATGCGGCGATTAAAACCATCACGTTGTGGATAGATCAAGTTGCTGATCTGATCAACTAACTGTGTGCTGTTATTAAGGAGGATCCCGCCATCAAGAAAACCAATCACGTGATCATTCTTGTCACGAATCGACACAACGGTACGGCTAACTAAACCCCGAGTTTCAACATTTTGACTATTGAGCATTGGGACTTCGGCTTGCCTTGCAAGGTTTTGGTCTAACTCGTTGAGTTCATTTTGGCTCAATACACTAAAGAACGATTCTTTGCGTGTCAGATCGAGGTATTCACGCTTTTTCCCCATGCTCTCAACACTTCTCCAACGCAAAAAGTCGAGCTCATAGCGAGATTTGTTTTCAGAAACCCAACGAGTGAGCTCTTCCTTTGAAATATCACTCGTAAGTTTGATTCGAAAGTTATAAGACTCAGCGAATGCTTGAACGTTATAGGCCTGTTGATTTTGAATTAGATGGATACTGTTGTCGGCAACATCCAAACGCTCATCAACATCGATCAAAGCCCCCTGCCACGTATAGTGAACAGACCAATACAAAGTGATCGCAACCAAAGCGCATAAAGTTAAAATGATCGGCGCTGACGTCAAAAATAACAGACGATAACGCACCATGGTTTTGAACCGGAACGTCCACTTTGACCACCAATGACGTCTAATCGGCATATTCAGAGCCTTCTGTGTTCCAATCTTTATATTTACGCTCTAGCGTTTTCCGTGCAACGCCGAGGTCTCTTGCAGCTGCGGATTTATTACCATCATGAAAACTCACCAGTTGCTCGATATGAGATTTCTCTACTTCTTTGAGTGTCCAAGTGTTGGGGTAACCTTCTGCAGCGTCTACGTTATTCAAGTTTGGTATTTCCGCTCCATGTGACACCGTCACTGAAATGCTGGTGGGCGCAGGATCGCCATTAATTTCGCGCCAATAGTGCGCTGGTGGCTTGTCTAAAAGAATGCACCTTTCGACTAGGTTCTTGAGTTCGCGAATATTTCCCGGCCATTCGTATTCATTCATCGCCAAGATGTCCTCATGCGCCCAGTTTGGAACCGGTACACTAAGTTCACTTGCTAAAAGACGAGTGAAATACGGAACAAGCTCTATTAGATCGGATGGACGCTCTCTCAATGGCACAACATCAATTTTAAGGACATTGAGTCGGTAGAATAGATCGCGACGGAAGTGCCCTTTTTCGACCTCTTGTTGAAGGTTTCGGTTAGTCGCCGCCACTACTCGTACGTCAACGGCAATTTCTTTCTCGCTACCGACTGGACGAATAGTGCGTTGCTCTAACACACGCGCCAGCGCTGCTTGCATTGGTAGTGGCATTTCACCAATTTCGTCGAGGAACAAGGTGCCACCACTTGCGACTCTGAATAGACCTTCACGGTTTTTCTTCGCGCCGGTAAATGCGCCAGAGGTATGCCCGAATAGTTCACTTTCAAGAAGTTCTGGGGCGATTGCGCCACAGTTGATTGGCACAAATGGCCCTGTACGTTTACTGGCTTCATGTACACCACGTGCAACTAGCTCTTTACCTGTACCTGACTCGCCTTCTATAAGAACGGATGCTCGAGAGGGTGCAAATTGACTGATCAGCAATTTAAGCTGTTTGGTTTTATCTGAGTTACCGATTAACTCGGTCTTGATATGACGGCTAACATCACGCTTCAATGCGTATTGCATTCTTTGGTCAAGGCGCTTATCCATACAACGTAGTACAGCTTGTATCATTTGTTCTAAGTTGAAAGGTTTAAGAATGAAGTCTGAAGCGCCAAGCTTAAGCGCGGATATGGTCATCTCTAGATCAGCATAGCCAGTCATGAAAATAACATCGGCACGTTTGTCGTTGTCGTTAAAAGCCTCTTCCCACTCAATGCCAGAGCGTCCTGGCAGGTTGATATCAAGAACAATGAGATCAAAATGTTCGCTCGAACGCAGTATTTCAGCTTCTTCAACAGACCCTGCACTCGATACCTTGCCAAAGAACTTACCCAGGGCCTTCTTTAGAATAGCCTGCATCCCGACTTCATCGTCCACGACCAAGACGGAAAACGCTTGATATTGAGTCAATGTGTTTGGGTTGAGGTTCGATGCAGGTGAACTAGGTAAAGACATAATGATTAGCCGATGGGGAAAGTTGGGACAGAGTGTACCAATTAACCTTTTGTGCGACAGGGACAATGTGCGACATTTTGTCCTAGCTCATATTTTAATGCATTTTGTTAGCCTAAATGACGCAGTTTTGTTCGATATAACAGCAATTTAATGAAATTTGATGCACTATTTATTGG
>NZ_JBFRVX010001295.1:0-923 GCF_041475345.1 Vibrio sp. 10N.222.48.A3
CTCAATATCGCCTTGTTCAATAAACTTACAGTTAATAAACGTTGCATCACGTAAGTTCGAACGTCTGAAATCACAACGGATAAACGTACAGGCCGTAAATGTAAGCTCTGATAGATCTTGCTGAGCAAAACTGTGCTGATGATAAGTGCTGTTATTAGTGTCCATTTAACCCCCTAAAGAAATCAAGCTAAGACTACCATTGTGATCTTAAGAAAACATCAAATTAAAAACCAACAAAAACAGCAACTTAAAACACCATAATTTGGCCATTTTAAGGCACCAAACGAGCCGTTTAAGGTTGTTATTTTCGTTTTATGGCATGCGCTTATCTTGAAAAAAGTTTTGTCGCTTAGAAGCGGGGGAGATTAAACACAACGAGAAGATCATCATATGTCAGCACAAACTTGATACAATAGCCTATATAGATACCTTCGCTTGATACTTGGTCTTTCGAAAACCTTAGCTTATATCGATAGGCTACAACTAAAAGATGATTTTTATTAGTAAAGTCAGAAAAATTGGGAGGCCAAGATCAAAAAATGGCCGCTTGATGCGACCATTTTATAACTCTTTAAACTTTTTCTTAGCTAGACAATTTAAAACTACGTTAGCTCTTGACGACGTTTGCAATGCCTTCAAGCTGTAGAACTGGAGCTGCGTCGATGTCTTCGGCGTTCATCATTGCAGACACACGTTGCATCGAAGAAAGCAGTAAGCTTTGCTCCCATGCTTCTAAATTTTGGAATTTTTTAACGAAGTTATCTTGTAGCGGTGGTGGCGCATTGTTAAGTAGCTCTTGACCTTTTTCAGTCAGATTTGCGTGTACTTTGCGGCGATCTGACGAGCTGCGAACACGTTGTACGTAGCCGTTCAATTCCAAGCGATCGATGATCGTCGTTGTCGTCGCTTGACTCACATTAGTT
>NZ_JBFRVX010001296.1:0-1381 GCF_041475345.1 Vibrio sp. 10N.222.48.A3
TGTGTATAAGAGACAGACACAGAACGAATACCATGCGTCCCCACATAGGGTTTGGCAGTACGAACATAGTCATTACACCCACACCCGCTACCGCGATAAGTGAACCCAACATACGACGTTGCTTGTTATCCAGTTTCTTCTGTTCATTACTTTCAGCTACTAACGGTGTCGCTAGGTTATTGAAGAACTTGTCGACATCTTTCTCACGGTGTTCCGGTAATGGCTTGTAGAACAATGTTGAAAGAACGAAGAAGCCAGCAGTAAATACGATGTGACCGATAAGGCCGATAGCCACTTTCAGGTCAGCCCACTCACGGCCAGTTAGTTCGTTTAGACCGAACCAGTTTTGAATCATGTCCGCTGTGATAACGAAACCAACGAAGTAAGAAACTACACCACCAACGACTAGCGTGCCCCAGCCAGCCCAATCCGGAGTTTTACGGATAAAGAAGCCACAGAATGCAGGAATCGTCATTGGGAAGCCGATCAATGCGCCCACGTACATCATGGTGTCGAAAAGGCTCAGACCTTTAAGAGAGTTAATGAACAGAGCAACCAAGATGATCGCGATGCCGAAGAAAGTAGACGTTATTTTAGAAACGACCATTAGCTCTTTCTCTGTCGCTTTAGGGCGAAGAATCGGCTCGTAGAAGTTCTTAACAAAAATACCTGAGTTACGGTTTAGACCAGAGTCCATTGAAGACATTGTTGCTGCAAACATCGCGGCAATCAGAAGGCCAACCATACCAACCGGCATGTACTCTTGAACAAAGTAAAGGTAAGCGAAGTCAGCGGCTTTGCTGCCAGCTTCTGGGTAAGCAGCGGCTAAATCAACACCTTGACCTGCCATGAACCATGAAGGCATGAACCAAATGATTGGACCCAGTGTCATTAGTACACAAGCAAGCAGTGCTGCTTTACGTGCGTTGTTTGAGTCTTTCGCTGCAAGGTAACGGTAAGAGTTCAGCATGTTATTGGTGATACTGAACTGCTTCAAGAAGATGAACACCGCCCAGATGCTGAAAATGCTTAGGTAGTTAAGGTTATCACCCGTAATAAATGAATCGGTTGGGAAATCATTGATGATTTGCGTGACACCGCCACCGTGGTAGACCGCTACTACAGCACACGTTACGGTCACTGCCATGATGATAACCATCTGCATAAAGTCAGATGCGATTACCGCCCAAGAGCCGCCCGTTACTGACATCACCAGTACAACCAGACCCGTTAGGACAATCGTCGTCGTCATATCAAAGCCGAAGATACCTGATGCGATGATCGCAAGGCCGTTCAACCAGATACCTGCGGAGATAACGCTGTTTGGCATGCCAGACCAAGTAAACACTTGCTCATTCACCTTACCAAAACGCATACGAAT
>NZ_JBFRVX010001297.1:0-2705 GCF_041475345.1 Vibrio sp. 10N.222.48.A3
ATGTTGTGGTGGATGGTTGGTGCAACCGCTTTTATGACTCAGTTTAGTGCATGGACATTCACCGGTGCGGCAGGTAAAGCGTATAACGATGGTTTTGCTGTAGCGGTCATCTTCGTAGCCAACGCATTTGGTTACTTCATGAACTACGCGTACTTCGCGCCGAAATTCCGTCAACTTCGCGTTGTTACGGTAATCGAAGCGATTCGTATGCGTTTTGGTGCGACCAACGAACAAGTATTCACTTGGTCTTCAATGCCGAACTCAGTGGTATCTGCGGGTGTGTGGTTAAACGCATTGGCAATCATCGCTTCGGGTATCTTCGGTTTCGACATGAACATGACTATCTGGGTGACTGGCCTAGTGGTATTGGCAATGTCGGTAACAGGTGGTTCATGGGCGGTAATCGCATCTGACTTCATGCAGATGGTTATCATCATGGCGGTAACGGTAACTTGTGCGGTTGTAGCGGTTGTTCAAGGTGGCGGTGTTGGTGAGATTGTTAACAACTTCCCAGTACAAGATGGTGGTTCGTTCCTTTGGGGCAACAACATCAACTACCTAAGCATCTTTACGATTTGGGCATTCTTCATCTTCGTTAAGCAGTTCTCAATCACGAACAACATGCTTAACTCATACCGTTACCTAGCAGCAAAAGATTCAAAGAATGCTAAGAAAGCTGCATTGCTTGCTTGTGTGTTGATGTTGTGTGGTGTGTTTATTTGGTTCATGCCTTCTTGGTTCATTGCAGGCCAAGGTGTTGATTTATCAGCGGCTTACCCGAATGCAGGTAAAAAAGCGGGTGACTTTGCTTACCTATACTTCGTACAAGAGTACATGCCAGCAGGTATGGTTGGTCTTCTAGTTGCCGCGATGTTTGCAGCGACAATGTCTTCAATGGACTCAGGTCTAAACCGTAACTCAGGTATTTTTGTTAAGAACTTCTACGAAACAATCGTTCGTAAAGGTCAAGCATCAGAGAAAGAGCTAGTAACCGTATCTAAAATTACTTCAGCGGTATTTGGTTTCGCTATTATCCTTATCGCACAGTTCATCAACTCGCTTAAAGGTTTGAGCCTGTTTGATACGATGATGTACGTAGGTGCGTTAATCGGTTTCCCTATGACTATTCCTGCATTCCTTGGTTTCTTTATTAAGAAGACTCCGGATTGGGCTGGTTGGGGTACGCTAGTTGTTGGTGGTATCGTATCTTATGTGGTTGGTTTTGTTATCGACGCAGAGATGGTAGCAGCGGTGTTTGGTCTTGATACTCTAACAGGACGTGAATGGTCTGATGTTAAAGTTGCGATTGGTCTCATTGCTCACATCACGCTAACCGGTGGCTTCTTCGTACTATCTACAATGTTTTACAAGCCTCTATCAAAAGAACGTCAAGCGGATGTTGATAAGTTCTTTGGCAACTTAGAAACACCATTAGTCGCTGAATCGGCAGAGCAAAAAGTGTTGGATAACAAACAACGTCAAATGCTTGGTAAACTGATTGCGGTAGCGGGTGTTGGTATCATGCTGATGGCTCTTCTGACTAACCCAATGTGGGGGCGTTTAGTCTTCATCCTATGTGGTGTGATAGTGGGTGGTGTCGGTATTCTACTTGTGAAAGCGGTCGATGACGGCGGCAAGCAAGCTAAAGTTGTAATTGAAAGCTAATACATAGCGAAAACTTAGATAGAATGCGACGACTCGAAAGGGCGTCGCATTTTTGTTTTACAGATTTTAATCTTTATCAGCAAATGCTCATGACATTAGCTTTCAAGTGAGAAAGTAATCTATGCCGCGATAGAGAGTAGAAAAATATTCTAGATGGGATGAGCAGCTTAGTTGGCCAGCCACATTGTAGGAAATTATCAGCTAAGCCTTGAGCCTTTATCTAAGCTTTTGCTTATGAAGCAGGGCATAGGCGGCAAGAGCAAGACTTTTCCACCCAAGCAAAATTAATTTAAACGTAACTGCGTAATGAATCTGTTGTGACTGTTAATAGTATGACATATAGCGCTTGTTATTTTACCGATGAACGGTTTTTAACCCATCATAGAGTTTGGGGAAATATAAAACGTGGCTGTATTCTCTCTTAAAGTGAACCCCCGTCACAACTTGCATCGAACCTTCGAATCAATGCCCTAAAACTATTGCGTAACGAGAAAGACGTAGTTATTATAATGGGCATATAATCATACAATACTATATTTGGAGTTTGAACATGACTAAACCTGTAATCGGTTTCATTGGCCTAGGTCTTATGGGCGGCAACATGGTTGAAAACCTACAAAAGCGTGGCTACCACGTAAACGTAATGGATCTAAGCGCTGAAGCCGTTGCTCGCGTTACAGATCGCGGCAATGCGACTGCATTCACTTCTGCTAAAGAACTAGCTGCAGCAAGTGACATCGTTGAGTTTTGTCTTACAACTTCTGCTGTTGTTGAAAAAATTGTTTACGGCGACGACGGCGTTCTAGCGGGCATCAAAGAAGGCGCAGTACTAGTAGACTTCGGTACTTCTATCCCTGCTTCTACTAAGAAGATCGGCGCAGCTCTTGCTGAGAAAGGCGCAGGCATGATCGACGCTCCTCTAGGCCGTACACCTGCACACGCTAAAGATGGTCTTCTGAACATCATGGCTGCTGGCGACATGGAAACTTTCAACAAAGTTAAACCTGTTCTTGAAGAGCAAGGCGAAAACGTATTCCACC
>NZ_JBFRVX010001298.1:0-458 GCF_041475345.1 Vibrio sp. 10N.222.48.A3
TAGTTAGTGTGGAGACAAGACAGCAAACAACCTAAGAGCTGATAAGTATGCGTAAATTAGTAATGAACATTCATCACCATCATCACCCTATCTAGTCTTTCGGGGAGATTTACGTATACCCGGGAGCAAGAATTCTCCCGGAGGTTAAGTCAAAGAATTTAGATTTAAACCCTCGGGACGACAAAGTCTTCCGAGGGTTTTTTAGTTTTAGCACTTTTAAATAATCAATAAATTCAAATATTTGCACAGGGATACAGCAATGCAGACACAACGCCTAAGAATCGCAATTCAAAAGAAAGGTCGCTTAAGTAAAGAGTGCCAAGATCTACTTAAAAAATGTGGTGTGAAATTTAACATCATGGGTGAGCGCTTAGTTGTTCATTCACTAAATATGCCAATCGACTTGTTACTCGTTCGTGATGATGACATCCCAGGTCTTATCATGGATGGTGTGGTTG
>NZ_JBFRVX010001299.1:0-336 GCF_041475345.1 Vibrio sp. 10N.222.48.A3
CATCAACAGAGAGCTGATGCTTCAAGACAGGGACAAAGGTTATTGAATTTTTTGCTCTGCTTGATCGAGCAAGCCTTGCATCTTTTTCTGAGCTCTGCGACTCACACGTTTTTTGGCCGCGGTGCGAGCTTCTTCTAAGTTAACACTAGGATCACCAACAACCACAAGTGCCACCATTCCGTGTCGGTGATGTACTTTACATTTTATGCCATAAACTCCGGGCTTATCAAAAGTGACTTCCTGAGCGTTTGACCCGGATATCATAAGAGGTTTAGCACCGTCAGGAAGCATCCCTTGAATGCTATGAGCAGTATGAGAGCCAACGGTTCCTTTAAA
>NZ_JBFRVX010001300.1:0-462 GCF_041475345.1 Vibrio sp. 10N.222.48.A3
TATATATAGAAGCCTATAAATACATGTAGAACACCGTTTGCGTGAAAAACTATGTGTAATTGTGAAAACCACTCCTACCTATTCGTAATGTAAACAAAGCTGTTCGCCCTTTAATGTCGAGATGAACTCAGTTTATAACTTGGGTCATCGGTTTGTTTGCTTGATCTAACACAAGAACCCTTTTGATTCACATGTGTGATGTAAAAATCAACTTCCAACCAAACCCTGAATAAATTAGCATTGTTGAAAATAATTCTTATTTAACAGAGTGAATACGATGCGCCTAATTTTACTAATCCTATCTATTATTGCAGCCCCTGCGTTTGCTGAAACAAAGGTCATCAAACAAGTGATGGACATGAATTCTGAAAACATCGACAAGATGTACCAATTCATTCCTGATTACGTAGAAATCGAACCTGGTGACAAGGTGCTTTTTAAAGGAACCGTTGGCTCTCATAC
>NZ_JBFRVX010001301.1:0-334 GCF_041475345.1 Vibrio sp. 10N.222.48.A3
GGGTCACCCGTTCGCATTGCCACTGGCTTCTGTAAATGAAATCTTCCACCTAGACCTAAGCCGCACAAACGTGGTTGATGGCCAGCTAACGATCATCGTTCGCGATAAGTCTATTCCACTGTTCTACTTACAAAATTGGCTTACACCTAAAGAAGGTCTTGTTGAAGGACGTCAAGGTCATGGTCATGTTGTTATTGTGCAACTTGGTAGTCAACGTGTTGGTTTTGTTGTAGATGCGCTTATCGGCCAAGAAGAAGTGGTTATTAAGCCACTTGATAAGCTTCTTCAAGGCACGCCAGGAATGGCAGGTGCGACAATTACAAGTGACGGTCAC
>NZ_JBFRVX010001302.1:0-2746 GCF_041475345.1 Vibrio sp. 10N.222.48.A3
ATTTAAGATAATTAATTTAATTAAGAGATGGACGAAATGAGTGAGTTGCTGTTGTTGATTTTATACTGTGCATTATTAGGCAGTGGTGTTGGTTTTCTTGCCGGGCTTTTGGGGATTGGCGGGGGGCTTATCATTGTACCTGTGTTAAGCAGTATTTTACTTCACTTAGAAGTTTTACCTGCTGACCAAGTGGTCGTTGCAGCGATTGCGACTTCTTTGGCATCAATCTTGTTTACCTCAACTTCTTCTGCGCTTGCTCACCACAAAAATGGCAACGTGCCTTGGGATTTGGCACCTTGGATCATGTTGGGTGTTGCTCTGGGTGCATTGATTAGTGGCTTTATGGCGGCTCTTTTACCGGAAAAAGTGGTTCGTATTGTGTTTGCCGTGAGTGTGGTTCTTATTGCGATCAAGATGTTCTTAAGCAGCAAAAATGACGCGCCTAAAGAACGAAAGCTACCGAACAAGGGCGTACTAACGGTTCTTACAACTATTACGGGCGGCTTGTCAGCCATGATAGGCATTGGTGGTGGGGCATTGCTGGTTCCACTATTGACGTTCTTCTCTGTCGATATGAAAAAGGCCATTGGTTGTGCGTCGGCTTGTGGCATTGTGATCGCATTATTTGGGTCTATCGGTTATATCACCTCGGGCAGCAGCCACTTTGCTCTAACAGAAGGTTTTGCTGGCTTTGTTTATTTGCCTGCGCTGCTAGGCATCGTGTGCACATCTTGGTTTACAGCTCCGCTAGGCGCAAAAGCAACTAACCATTTACCGGTTCCAACGATTAAGAAGATCTTCTCAGTACTGTTGGTGGTTATCGCAGCCAGCATGGTTGCTCGTTAATTAAAGAATTCAGTAACCTGTAACTGAATCAGTTTCTTTATTCATTAGACATTTAGGTGCGAAAAAATGCATGTAAATGTCTAATTGCGATCTGAGCCCTTCAATAACATGAGTTACTCCTTTTAATGCGTCATAGTTCATAATAAGGTTGTTCGCGTTTAATAAATATTCAAATGTGGTCAAGTACTTATCTAAAGGAGCGAGTGATGGCACGAGAAATTTCATTTAAGGGCAACGGCCCACGTTGGAACGTGGCTCTATCAATGATAATAAGTTACGTGATCGCATCTTTAGCTATCAACTTGTTTTATCAGACTGAGATCCAGTTTTTCCCTTTTGTTACTTCTATCTTAATCATGATCGCTGTCTATGCTTTGATCTCCAAGTTCACCCGAAGACATTTATCTTTAGTTGGTGAAGACATACATCTACATGACGTTAAAGCGAACTTAGTGATCAAAAACTCTGTCTTTTCTCGTCAGTATATTCAGGTTAAATCACTGACTAAAACTGGCTATTACAAAGTGAATGTTCACAAAGGACAGGTTGATAAATCTGATTGGGAAATGCTGTTAAGCAAGGCCACACAGCAAAACGTTTAACGCTAACTCTTCATGGAATTCATTAATGTCAGGGTGTTTTATCAACAGTATTATCTTGATAAAACATTGTTATTTAACCCAATTCACTGCTATAGCTAAATGTATCTTGTTTGATTCAACGGAATGCTATCAATGAGTGATTTATGGATCCTTTAACGCAGGGCGTGTTAGGCGCTTCTTTGGCACAGTCAGCAAGCAAAAAACAACATTTGGCTGTTGCAGGTGTATTAGGGCTACTTTCTGGATTGGCTCCAGATCTAGATGCACTGATTAAGTCTCAAAGTGATCCTTTGTTGGCTTTGGAATTTCATCGACAATTTACTCATTCACTCTTCTTTATCCCCATTGGCAGTTTGATCTGTGCCTTTGTTCTACATCATCTGATTGCAAAAAGGCGCGGGCTTACTTTCAAGCAAAGCTGGCTGTTTTGCGCTCTGGGTTATGGCACTCATGCACTGTTAGACGCTTGTACCACTTATGGCACGCAGTTACTTTGGCCTTTGACTAATGCGCGTTTTGCTTGGAATACCATATCAATCATCGATCCTGTTTATACGCTGCCCATCTTAGTTTTGCTTGTGTTTGCAACGTTGAAACGAGCACCTTGGCTAGCACGTGTTGCGTTTGCTTGGGCTCTAATTTATCCAACATTAGGGATGATACAAAGAGATAGGGCAGAGGCGATTGGGTGGCAATTAGCGGAACAAAGACAACATACGCCGATTCGATTAGAGGCAAAACCAAGCTTTGCGAATATCTTAGTTTGGAAAGTGGTGTACGAAACAGAGGCTCATTATCATGTAGACGCAGTGCGGGTTGGTACATCGGTAAACGTATATCCAGGAGAGTCGGTCGCTAAGCTGAACGTTAGCAGGGACTTACCTTGGCTTGACCTGGATTCTCAACAAGCCAAAGATATTGAACGCTTCCGCTGGTTCTCTAATGGTTATATTGCTCTGGACCCAACGGACGAGTTGCGTATTATCGACGTCCGATACTCAATTGTACCGAATCAAATGAAAGCACTTTGGAGTATCAAGTTATCAAAATCTGTTGATGCCAATTCGCATATAAAATACGAAACTCATCGAGACAACACCCCAGAGTCGAGACAGATCTTCTTCGATATGCTCACTGGCGATAAATGATCTAGTTCTAAACAGTAAAAAGGCTGAGTCAGATAACCTGCTCAGCCTTTTTTATTCGTTTGTTTAACAGGTCGATGTTGCATTGCTTACATCACATATATTAATAAAACTGATAGTGCTTACATTTATAAGTGTGATTTATGTCTCTAT
>NZ_JBFRVX010001303.1:0-256 GCF_041475345.1 Vibrio sp. 10N.222.48.A3
AATATAAAGAGGGACACTATCACTCATACGCATGTTTTAATTAGGGTTATCCCATAAAAAAATGAAACAAATTGAGCATTATGGTTAATTGTGACTTTGATTTATTTACCGGTCTATCAACAAAGGTTCAACTTAGGATCTCATCAAAATAGAGTGGGTCTATGAAAGGTAAAGGGGAGAAATGAAGAGGCAAGGATGAAGAAACCAAAAACGAAAAAACCAGCCACTAGGGCTGGTTTTTCTAAATGATGGAGGC
>NZ_JBFRVX010001304.1:0-277 GCF_041475345.1 Vibrio sp. 10N.222.48.A3
CATTTCTAGATCAAGCATTTCCGTTGGGTAACCTGTCTTCTCAGCAACCACTTCTAGCATGGTTTGTTGAACGACTTTTGCATCAAGACCGTTAGCGGCTTGAACAGCAGCAGTTGCGCTTGGCTGTGCTGCCACAGGCGCTGATGCTGGCATCTTGCTGTTCATGTAAGTAACGATTTCACCAAGAGTACGACACTCAGCTAAATCTTCAGGGTTCAGCTCAGGTAGGTTTGGCAGCTCGTCTTGAACCGTACCAAGGATCTCAACACGCTTGATT
>NZ_JBFRVX010001305.1:0-802 GCF_041475345.1 Vibrio sp. 10N.222.48.A3
GTTACTTAAGTCACGGAATCTACCGCGGTTTGCTTCGTAACAAGGTGCTTTTTGCACCAACAGATAAAATGGTTGAACAAGGTCGCTTGTCGGTAAAGCAAGCCACCCATTACTTGCGTGGTCAACCTTATGAAAAACATAGCGCACCCATGATTGAGGCACTGACACCCGCAACACTCAAAGATCAAATTATCGCCGACTCATTGTCACCTTCTGAGTTTCGCCCGGTATTCAGTGTGAATCCTTAGTGCTATATTGACTAAAGAACTCAAAACAATAAAAACGAATCAATCATTTAGGGAACATCCATGCAAAAAACGACGCGTACTATGCCAACGCATAAGAACATCGCTTTGGTCGCTCATGACCATTTCAAACCTGAGCTATTAAGATGGGTCAAAGAGAACAAAGAAAAACTACAAAAGCACTTCCTTTATGCAACGGGCACGACAGGTTCTCTACTCAGTAAAGAAACAGGCTTAGCGATTAAGAGCATGATCAGCGGCCCAATGGGCGGTGACCAACAACTTGGTGCCCTTATCTCTGAAGGCAAGATCGATATGATGATTTTCTTCTGGGATCCATTAAATGCCGTACCACACGACCCGGACGTAAAAGCACTGCTTCGTATCGCAAGTGTTTGGAACATCCCTGTAGCAACCAACCGCGCTACCGCTAACTTCCTGTTTAACTCTTCATTGCTTGAAGAAGAAGTGATCATTGAGATCCCAGACTACGAAGCATACTTGGCAGAGCGCACATAATCACACGTTAAATTAGCCCTTTACTAGGGCGTGTTGAT
>NZ_JBFRVX010001306.1:0-492 GCF_041475345.1 Vibrio sp. 10N.222.48.A3
CTTCGCGACAACGTTGGGAATAAACTAGAGTTGCACGGTCAGGACGCTTGCCACCTTCGTTGTTTGGCGTATAAGCATCATCGTGACGTAATTTGCGATCAGAGGTGTAGCGGTTGATCATGGAGTCCATGTTACCCGCTGTAATGCCGAAGAATAGGTTAGGTTTACCTAGCTTCATGAAGGCGTCTTTATTGTCCCACTTTGGTTGCGCAATAATGCCCACGCGGAATCCTTGAGCTTCAAGCAAACGGCCAATGATAGCCATGCCAAAGCTCGGGTGATCGACATAAGCGTCACCAGTTACAATAATAATGTCACAGCTATCCCATCCAAGAGCATCCATCTCCTTTCTACTGGTAGGCAAAAAGGGTGCAGTTCCGTAGCACTCGGCCCAGTATTTTTTGTGTTCGTGAATAGGAGTGATATCGCTGTACATATTTCAACCTCTGATTTTTGAGGCGGGAATTATAGCGGCATGAGCCTAGACTAGCC
>NZ_JBFRVX010001307.1:0-1419 GCF_041475345.1 Vibrio sp. 10N.222.48.A3
CTTCAACTTTCTTAGCCATGATATTTCCTAATTTTTGGGTACATGCGCTAGCCCTGAGGCAAGCTCCCCTTAATTTCAATTAACTCTTTCTTACTTCGATAGAAGTAAAAAGGCGCGAAATTATAATCATAATTCGCGCCTTTAACAACCCTAAAAAGGTGGTTTTTTATACTCTTTTATTTTGAACAACTTATGAAGTATTTATCCACAGCTTGTTCAAAAGTTAGAGTTTTAGTCCAGCTTTTCAACTTGACCAAATTCAAGCTCAACCGGTGTTGCACGACCAAAGATCGATACAGATACCTTAATGCGGCTTTTCTCGTAATCTACTTCTTCAACTGTACCGTTGAAATCAGCAAACGGACCATCGTTCACACGAACCACTTCACCCGCTTCGAACATTGTCTTAGGACGTGGAGACTCGCTCGCTTTCTCTAGACGGTTCAAGATAGCATCAGCTTCTTTGTCAGTGATTGGTGCAGGACGATCAGAGGTACCACCAATGAAGCCCATAACACGAGGAATGCTGCGTACTAAGTGCCATGATTCATCATTCATGATCATTTGCACTAATACGTAGCCAGGGAAGAACTTACGTTCGCTTTTACGGCGTTGACCTGCACGCATTTCCACTACTTCTTCAGTAGGTACTAAAACGTCACCAAAGAATTCTTCCATGTCGTGCATTTTAATATGTTCGCGTAACGATTGAGATACACGACCTTCATAGCCAGAAAAGGCTTGAACTACATACCAACGTTTTTTTGGAGCTTCACTCATGAATCAGAACCCTCTACACTCCAGTTGCTAGAGAAACTAAACGGACCATAATGCCGTCAATTCCCCAAAGCACTAGAGACATAACAATACATACAGCTAAAACGATCAATGTAGTTTGCATAGTTTCTTGGCGAGTAGGCCAAACAACTTTACGAATCTCCATACGAGATTCTTTTGCAAAATCGATCGCAGCTTTACCTTTAGTTGTTGTTGCTGCAACGCCTAGTGCGGCAGCAATCAGCACAACTACACCTGCAGCGCGAATTACAACAGACAATTCACCATACAGGTAATTACCCACAACAGCAGCAGCCAACAGTACAAAAGCGACTACCCACTTCATTGTATCTGCTGCACCTGAGCTATCAGGAGTTTCAGCGTTTGCTTTCATAAAACCAACCTGTGATAAGTCTTAAATATAGACGACAATAACCCCGCTGTTGCAGGGCACATTCCTTTGCGTTGCAAAACAACACATCTAACAGTCATTTTAGTTAAAAAGACCGTTTAATTCTTTGCTAAGAGTTAAAATTGATGTCAAAACACCCAACTCTTTTTTCAGCGCAGAAAAAGGGCATCAAATGATGCCCTTTTTACTAGTGGTTCGTCAAATCTTATGCAAAGATTTTAGCTACAACA
>NZ_JBFRVX010001308.1:0-1154 GCF_041475345.1 Vibrio sp. 10N.222.48.A3
AATCACCATTGAGTGAAATCGTTGCAACCCCTTCTGTAAATGGGAAAGTTTGTGCCGCATCTGGGAGTAGATTTTGGTCTAACTTGTATTCGACCCCATCGTAAGACAATGATTGGATTGTCGAACCATCCGCACCCTCAAAGTTGAATAGATTATAAGAAACAACAGTATCGCCCGCCAAAGTCGGTTCATCGACGGAAACGACATTATCGATGAGTTCGACCACATCATCTTTTACACTGATTAAGATCTCAGCAGCTTCTGGTGTGTTTGACCCACCAGACAGTGCAGAGCGGTCACCATCCGAGTCAACCGCGTAAATGGGCAATACAAAGGTTAGCAACTCACCTTCAGCACCTTGGTGTGAAAGCGATTCGTACAGAGTAAATTCATAATTCCCCAATGATGGACTATCGACTTTAACGTCAAAGACCGTAATTCGAGATCCATTGACCTCAACATAACCTTCATACGTTCTCACATCATTGGTTTGACTAACTAACTCTAATTGAACGGCAGCACCATTGGAAACCAAGGCTCCCGCTGTATTAAATTCAGTCGGTTCAAGTTCGTAATGGTCAATAATGTCACTTTCAAAAACACTTGCTGTGATACTGCCAATACCACCTACTGGGGTTGTTCCTTCTTGTGAGCCACCAACAATGCCTGACTCATCAACATCGATGCCATCAACATTAATAATGAACGGGCTATCACCATCAGAGATATCAACCTTAATCGTATTCGTTACGACATCCTGGTCAAAATCGGTAACCGTAATCGGTAGAGAGAATGAAAGCGTGTCGGAGCTCACTTCTTCTATTGGTTTAAACTGTTGGAAATTATATGTGCCATCGGTATCGAGGGAGATTGTGAGAACAACCTCACCTCTCCCTTGAATAGACAGAGTGATCGTTGTTCCGTCATCAGACAGTCTTGCAACCGTATTTTGGTTATCACTGAGCAGCCCATCAAACTCTTCTAACGCACTTGCATCAAAGACAGCAGATTGAAGTTTATCACTTCCAATATTAGAAAAAGTGCCTTCAATAGGTGCACTACTCGTTTCTACATTATTGATATTCACGCTTTCAGCAGACGGATTCACTCCGTCAAATAAAGTAACCAGCGCATTAATTGGTGATGCTATTGGG
>NZ_JBFRVX010001309.1:0-3015 GCF_041475345.1 Vibrio sp. 10N.222.48.A3
CGTAATCAAAATAAGCGCAGCTTGTACCTCTCTGCAGCTCGTTCTTGGATCTACAACTTAATTCTTTCTGACCGTATTGAGCACGATGCGTTTGCTTCGGCATTGGTCGGCGATATTGTAGTTAAAAACGATGCTCAACTTGCTGTGACAGCCGCTAATATCGAAGCTGTAAACCAAGATATCGCCAATGGTTCTGCGTTTATTACCGTTGCTTTAGCTGGAGATAATGCGTTACCGACGACGGATGCGTCTCAAGCTCTAGAGCAGAAACACCTTGATGCTGAACCGGATCTAATGGCGCTTATTTGTGGCAACCGTATGCGCCATGATCGCCGTGAAGCCTCGTTGAAGCCGATGGGTTTAGTGTGGGAAGTAAACGAAGACAATGTCACTCTTAAATTCTCTCTGGACGCAGGCTGCTTCGCAACCGCTATCGTTCGTGAGCTAGTTGAAGAAGTACACGTAGAAAGAACCTACGAGCAATAATGATTCTGCTTGGGTCTAAGTCACTTTATATTGATATTTAAGTGACTTTATATCGGTATTTAAGTGACTTGGCATTGGTACAAAAGAAAGGATACAAGATGAAGATTTTACTCAGCAACGATGATGGTGTGCATGCTCAAGGTATTCATGAGCTGGCAAATGAATTACGTGATCTTGCTGAAGTTATCATTGTGGCACCTGACCGTAATCGCTCTGGTGCTTCAAATTCATTAACTTTGGAACAGCCTTTGCGTGTTCAAGAGATTGCTAGAAATACCTATTCGGTACAAGGAACACCGACCGACTGTGTACATTTCGCATTGAACGAACTCCTAAAGAGTGACATGCCTGATCTGGTTTTAACGGGTATTAATCACGGAGCTAACCTTGGTGATGACGTGCTTTATTCAGGTACAGTCGCAGCAGCAATGGAAGGCCACTTTTTAGGTGTTCAATCGGTGGCATTTTCTCTGGTTGGAAAACAACATTTTAAGACAGCGGCAGCGGTTGCTCGCCGTATTGTCGAACAACATTTAGCAAACCCAATCCCGACCAATCGCCTGTTAAACGTGAACGTCCCTGACTTAGCATTAGAACAAATATCGGGTACTCAGGTGACACGTCTAGGTGCTCGTCACCATGCTGAAGATATGATTAAGCAGAAAGACCCACGTGGTCATGATATCTATTGGCTTGGCCCTCCTGGTAAGGAGCAAGATGCTGGTGAGGGTACCGATTTTTACGCCATTGAACATGGTTTTGTGTCGGTAACACCACTACAAGTTGATCTGACGGCACATGAGTCGTTGGGTGCGATGACTACATGGTTAGGGGATAAATAAGTGAGTAATCCACAAGCTGAGCGCTTAGTTACTTTTCTGATAGAAAATGGTATTCAGGATCAAAAGGTTCTTGATGCTATTTACTTACTACCGAGAGAGAGCTTTTTATCACAGGCTATGCATCACCAAGCCTATGATAATAATGCGCTGCCTATCGGGCAGGGGCAGACAATTTCTCAGCCTTACATTGTTGCTAAAATGACCGAGCTGCTTGAGTTACAACAAGACAGCCGCGTTTTGGAGATCGGAACGGGTTCTGGTTATCAAACGGCTGTTTTGGCTCAGCTGGTTGATCACGTGTATTCGGTTGAAAGAATAAAGTCGCTACAATGGGATGCTAAGCGTAGGTTGAAGCAACTCGATTTCTACAACATCTCAACCAAGCACGGTGATGGTTGGCAAGGTTGGTCTTCTAAGGCGCCTTTTGATGCGATTATTGTCACCGCTGCTGCAGAGTCGATCCCTCAAGCGCTTTTGCAGCAGTTGAAAGATGGAGGCCGCTTATTAATTCCGGTCGGAGATGATGAACAACAACTGTTGAAGATTGTTCGCCACGGTGATGAGTTCTTATCGAGTGTTATCGAGATGGTGCGATTTGTACCTCTTGTACCTGGTGAGTTAGCTTAATAAAATTATTAATGGTGTAGGTGGATAGAAAGTCGATGCGTTCGAAGGTTTTTAAAGGAAGTTCTCTACTGCTTAGCTGTGCACTTGTTGGGTGTGCTGCGAATTCGCCTGCGCCAGTTTCAAGCTTAAACAAGAATTACTCATCGATTGATCGTGGTAGTTATCGTGGTAGTTACTATGAAGTGAAAAAAGGCGATACCCTTTATTTTATTGCTTACGTAACAAATAAAGATGTTAAAGAGCTGATTCGCTATAACAATCTGTCTGCACCTTATACCATCCATCCCGGACAGAGCCTTAAGTTATGGCGTCCTAGCTACAACGCTCCAGCGTATGGTAAATCAACGGTAGCGGTTGCAGCCGTCGCTGCGCCTGTTGCCGCATCCACAACTTTGTTGGCCTCAAGCAAACCTAAAACAACATCTCAAAAGAGTAAAAGCTCTAAATCTGCGCCCGCTCAAACAACCACCAAAGTGGCGAAAAAAGATCCACAAAAGAAGGTTGTACAATCCAAATCAAAGGAGTATGTTGGTTCTAAAGGTAAACAGAATGTTACACCGCCAACAAAACCAACGAGTAACAAAGTATCCAAATGGTTATGGCCAACGAAAGGGAGAGTAATTAAGAAGTTCTCTGTAGGCGAACAAGGAAATAAAGGCATAGACATAGCAGGACAGCGAGGTCAGCCAATAGTATCTACTGCAGGGGGAACGGTTGTTTATTCGGGTAATGCATTACGAGGCTACGGCAATCTAGTGATTGTGAAGCACAATGATAATTACTTAAGTGCATACGCGCATAACGACCGACTATTAGTATCTGAAGGGCAAAGTGTGAAACCAGGGCAGAAGATTGCAACAATGGGAAGCTCTGGAGCCAGCAGTGTCAGGCTGCACTTTGAGATTCGTTACCAAGGTAAATCAGTTAATCCAAAACGGTATTTACCTTAAATACAATATGCAAAAATTACGTATTGTATGGAGTGACATAGTCATTTAGCGACATATGAAGTTGTAATGTCATGCTAATTTCGCCAGGGGGAGGCGTTATGAGTATAAGC
>NZ_JBFRVX010001310.1:0-536 GCF_041475345.1 Vibrio sp. 10N.222.48.A3
CAATGGTGTTATTTAGTTAGAGCTTGATTAAGCCACTGATCAAATTGGCCTTTTGGTAACGCACCGTTAATCGTATCGACACGTTTGCCATCTTTAAACACCATCACCGTGGGAATACTTCTGATTTGGTACATCGCGGCAAGCTGTTGCTGAGCTTCAGTATCAATCTTAACGAATCGAACATCTCCCGAACGCTCTTTAGCAACGTCACTGAACACTGGCGCAAAGCCAACACATGGGTTACACCATGTTGCCCAGAAATCGACAACCACTGGCTGTGAACTATTCAAAATAGATTGGAAATTAAGTGACGTTCCCTCGATAGGAGCGCCATCGAGCAATGCTGTTTTGCATTTACCGCAGGTTGGGCTTTCTGAAATTCTTTCTGAAGGAACTCGGTTTACGCCATTACAAGAAGGGCAACGTGTGTTGAATGTAGACATAACTTTCTCTTTTTATTGTAACTCCGTGTCTAACGCGATTTACGAATCACGCACGGAGCGCTTATACTGTTTAAAACTAGAATACGATACTTA
>NZ_JBFRVX010001311.1:0-5613 GCF_041475345.1 Vibrio sp. 10N.222.48.A3
GGTGTCTACCTTTCGAAGGTAGTTGTGCTAAGGGAATAATGATGTAACCATGGCAATCCCAAACTTCAAGGCAGTTATGGGTGACTTCGGTAGTTTCTGGGTGATATGTTAGGTTTGCCAAAGAAGCATAGATTGCTGTTGCGTTATCATGACCGCCAAGCCAATTGGACAAATGTATACAACGTTGAACGAATTCACTATCGGTTGTCTTATTTTCATATAGGCCAACTAAGTTAGCTTCTCCAATTTGGCTTATACCATCAGAAATAACTAACAAATCGCAGAGTGCAGAGCATGACTCAACAGTGACCTCTAATTCTCCCTCCATGCCTATATACTTTGTTAGACCATTTCTCTTCGTTATTAGGCTGTTTAGTTCGATTCCGTTGAGTTTTTCGAGGAAGCTTTTTACATCGTCATCTTCAGTGATTTGAAAAATAGAATTGCTTGTTGTGCATTGATAAATTCGACTATCACCAACATTGACGGTAAAGAATTCACCTGGTTCATGGCTGACTATAGCTGATAAAGTTGCTCCACCTTTACCGTTTGTTGATTCGGAAACGATCTGATGAGCAGAAAACACAGACTGTTGTATCGCTTGATCTATTTCAATGCCTGACTCGATAAGAGGTATTATAGAGCTTAAAAACATTGAGACAGTGTGAGTTGCGGCAAGCCCCCCATTAACCATACCTCCCATACCATCACTAAGAATATAAAAGTATATGTAGCGCTCCATTTTTGAACTATAGAAACGAGCAGAAATTGCCCGATCTTCATTTTCAGTTCTGATAAGCCCGACAGTTGTCGCTAACGTCGCTCCGACTTCATGTACAACGGATGACCGGTTCCCATTTACAGGTCTATTTAGCCTTTTTGTTAATATATCTTGCATATTAATCAGCCCTGTTTGTGTGTAATGATTTTAATTCAAATCTAAAATTTTGATTGAGCTCTTGATTAGCGGACTAGCTTTTATGCTGGCACCTGCTTACATAAGACAGAATATAACATAACATTTATTAAGAGCGTCTTCTCATATCAGTTACTAGCATTGACTCAATAAATAATTGATTGCAAATTACTTCTTCTTCATTTCCATAGCCACTCGGCCTAGAACTTTAATGTCTTCTTCTGCAACTTCAATGGTCGATTCACCGAACGCAATAGCCAGCTTCTTACCCGGTAAACGTTGCAGGTAGTTGATCGACAAGCGCCCATCAATATCAATGAGGTAGTCGCCTGTTACAGGGTCGGTTGATTCTTGGTTGACGTAATAGATACCAGCATCATCTTCGACCACTTGGGTCAGTGATGCTTTTAGGCCGAATCGCTCTAAAGTAGAGTGGTCTATCGCCATATTGCCACTTTCTACCAACACTCCATCCAGCAATTTAGATATTTGCATGCTTTCAGTAGATGCAGAATCACTCTTCTTACCTTCGAAAGGTTCACCTTCACCTAGTGCCATGTACTTAACCGATGCACCAGTTGCCAAATGCGCACGAACAATTAACTCAAATGCGGTTCTTTCGTGACTATGCCACGTTTGAATGGTTGATCTTGGGATTCCGAACTTGTCAGCTAACTGGTAATTAGTTGTTGTCTCGGTCACGGTTCTTAGCTTTTCCGTGAAGTTTCTACCAGAAAGATAGTCGTAAACCGGGATTTCGGCTTGTATTGTCGTCATATGCGATCTACCATTGTTGTCATATTGGGTTTTGATGTCTCATGTCTCACCATTTCGCATCAAAATAAACTTATCTAAGTAGGATACCACTTATGGCAAGTCTTCAAATAGCGTTAGACGCCCCTTTTTGCACGAAAAAAGAGTTTCTTAGACGTACTGGCTGGTCTACATCGTCACTCGATAGAGCAATAGCTCGTGGCGAAATTCCCATTCTTCCTAAAAAGGGCGAGAAAGGCTCTGTGCTCATCAACTTAGTGAAAGTGTTCGAGCGTTCTGCGGAGCAAGAAGTATGAGCTTCGCAACGTCACCTAAAACCAAACTCACTCAGCAATACATTACTTTGCTACGCCTATCGAGTGAGTCATGGGAAGACAAGTATCCAAACGAATGTCTGCTATGGCCTAAGTGCGTATTACGTGAACGAAAACAACAAGCTTTTGATGCAGCTTACTGTGATTTTTTGTCAATCATGATGTTGAAGAGACTGCCCGTAAATTAGAACTGAGTGCTTGCTTTTACAGGCCTAGTCTCGGGCGACTACATCATCTTAATACCGTATTAGCCGATTTAGGCGTGGTGGCGGGCAAGGTACCCAGGGAAGAGGAGTCAAAAACGTTCGTTGAACGCATCCTAGAAAATTCGATTCTGTCCGGTGAGCTGTCTAGCGATGCATTGAAGGTGTGCAATGCAGACCGCTTATACAGAAGCGAAAAACGTAAGACGATCGCAAAAGCTCAAGCCGCTATCGGTAATTTGGTTTTGCTTATGTCTGATTTAGAAAACCGCACAAGTGGCACAACCCCTTTGATTAGTATGGGTTTCGAGTTCATTGCCAACGGTGCGCCAATGCCTGGCTTAAGTTAGAGGAATTCGTTATGTCTGTTGTAACAAGAGAACATTTAAAAGTAGATGTCCCACCACTAGAAAACCCATGCCCTGATTTAGTTTGTTGGTCTTTGAATCGCGAGCAAAAAGAACGCGGCCTAGCTCTTTTGCAGCGAACAAGAAAAGAGCTTGGCGAGCGTCAGTTGAGGTCACTCTATCAGACACGAGAAGCTCTACTGAATCAATTTAACTCAAGCGATGACCGCTTAGAGCAAGCTCGCATTGATCGCGAGTTAAAAGCTCTTGATTTCAGCGCAAAGGATATTCAGTCACGCTGGTCATAGTCCAGTGATGCTCAAACGAACATAGCCCTTAGGCATCTTGCCTACACCCTTTATCCCTCTTTGATTTAAAGAGGGAGGGTTTTTTATATCTCAAACCTGAGGAATTGATGATGAATACTATTGAAGAACATCTTTTTAATCAGTCTGTTAACCAAATTACTGTTCGCTTTAATTCAAGTAATCAAGAGCAGCAACACCAAGTCCTGGTCCAGTTAGAGGCTATTGCGAAGAAGCAAGAGCCAATCACAACACATCGACCACAAGAAGAAGTACTGGCCGATCTCAAGCAAGCCATGCAGGGCGATCGCGCTCGTGTGTTTTTTGGTTATTCATTCCCAAGTTGGTATCGCAATGGCTCAATAGCACAGGTTTCACAGCTTCATCATTGGGCGAACTTAGATATGAGTAATCGTCATCTGTTTCTTGAAATGTTAGGGCTACGTGATTCAGGTCATTTTGATGATGAAGCGTTATATGAGTTCGAACAGTTTTGTTTGTCGGCGGTAGGGGGGAGTGAGCATGACATTGCATGAAGTAAACACCAAATCAGAATTTTTTAATGAGGTTCGATTAGGTCGTAAAACGGCTGAGGTTCGAGTCAATGATCGTAAATATCAAGCTAACGACGTGTTGATACAGCATGAAATTGACAAAGATGGGCATAAAACGGGTGCGTCCTTGGTACATGAAATCACTCATGTAGTTCATGGCGGGAAGTTTGGTTTAAGTAAAGAGGTATGTGTTCTTTCTCTTTCTAATTCATCTCATTTAAATAGTGTGATTTTGATGGGGCATTTACGAGATCGTTTAGTTGAAGCTGCAGATTGTATGGAGGCGGGTATTGACGTTGTTCGAGAGGCTGGACTCACTACTACTGATCTAGAAAGGCAGATTCAAGATTCACGCTATTTTGCTACAGAGGCGACGACTCTACTAAAAAAATTAGGGGAGGTGGCAGAGAATGGATGAAATATCACACAATGATCTCTTATACATAGCGGGGAAAGTAATGCCCCTCGACCGAATCAAACGAAATGATGCTAGATACCACGCTGGTTTTTTAGTGCCTAAAATTTACACCAACCAAGAGCAAGCCCTTTTAGACGCTGGTTTTGTTAAAAAAATCCCAATCTACGATCGTGTTTTCAACCAACAATCTAAGCGAGAATTTGAGCTCAAGAGATCGATAGATCTTTTTAAAGCTCTTAATTATCGCACTGAACACGACCGCGAAGCGGCGGCGAGAATCGCCGAAGAGTATAGGCTAGTCAAAGGGCGCAAAAGTCCGACAGAGAAACACCGTCATAGAATTGAGCGAAATCGCCAAACTCTGCAGCTGCTAGATAGGGTTATTAATCCATCGGAAGTCCTACAAAGCCCTGAGGCGTATTTCAATCACGACTTGTTGTATACCTCTACAGAGCGTAATACACCTGCCGTTTTACAAGAGAAAGGTAAAATTAACCGCTGTGAGCCTAAAATCAATCCTACTTCAGTACAATTACAGCAGCGAGAGTGTTTCGACCAGTACAGAATCCAGCACATTACTCAAACACCGACGAGTAAAGCACCAACTGTCAACAGCGGTGAACGGTACACCGACAAGCTGACTAAGCGAGCGGTAACTCAGATTTTTGAAAGTGCGGCTTATGCGGCAGTTCGTAACGATGGTTTCACTACGTTTTTGACCTTAACGTTCACCAGAGAGCAGCGATTGGCCATATTTGGCGGTATGGCTGATGAATCGGAATTGGGTGAACTAGGCGCTAGGCATCCAATTCGTTATCGTCGAAACATGGTGACCTATAGGAGCAACTCGAAAGAGAAGCGAGTGGCTTCGCCTGTTACCGATATTGCTGGACCTTATTCAACAGTCCCATTTAAAAATAGATTGCGAACCAAGTTGATGAATCATAATGGTGAGATAGCAGGTGATTTCTGTCGCTTGGAAGATAAGCCCGCCAAAGAGTTTACGGTAGAAAAAACCATTGAAACCACTATAGGTAAAGAAGTTTCACGCTTACTTGATGCAATGAAAAAAATGTATCAACGCGGTTGGGTGGCTGATCATACTATTCAAACCGATGAAGACAGTGGGCAACCTTACTGCGATTTGAAAGTTGAAAAAGTGCCACCTCATCTAGGTAAGCCAAGTGACGTTGGCCCAACAAATAAACCTCTCGACTTTCACTATATTTGGGTTGCAGAGTGTCCGGCCAATGATGATGGTGAACCTAACCCTCATGTACATATGCTTTTAAAGTGGAATGTTGAACCTAGGTTCTTCCGCGCTTGGGCAAAACGACTGGAGAAAATCTGGGGACATGGTTTTGCAAATCTTGAGCGAATCAGGAAGCCTAAAGCCGCCGGCTCGTACATCATTAAAGCGGTTGGGTATGCCGCCAAAGGTGGAGATTCGGAACAAGGGTTGATAAAAGGGAATCGCTATAACATATCGGCAAGCACTCGAGCACCAAAATGGGAATGTTTGGCTTCGTTTGAGGCTGGAAATATGACGGCGATAATTAAGGAGTTAGGACATAAGCTAGACCAGTGGAAAAAACCGCTGAAAAGAAAGGCATCTAAGTTAGCTGCTGCTAAGGCTCAAACAATCAAGGCGAAGTCGATAGCAGTGCAACAAGGCAAACCGAAAGAGCTCACTGACAAAATGCAGAGTCGTATTATTCGTTTGGAAAAACAGGTGGAGAAGGTGAACAAAGAGATCCGTGAACGTGGCGTATTTGCTTCAAG
>NZ_JBFRVX010001312.1:0-2708 GCF_041475345.1 Vibrio sp. 10N.222.48.A3
GGAATGAACGGTCTAAAAGAACGGTTTGAGTACGCTCTAGAGAGAGCTGGTTTTTTGCGCTGTAGTTAGTAAACGCAAGCCCTACGGTATATGCCAGTGGGAAAAGAATGAATAAGATCATTCCGGCAATACCGGGGTAAATATAACGGTGGGCGTAAGTTTTCTTACTACCAAAAATGTAAAGAGCCAAAGCCGTTAAAATCACAGTAAGCAGCGCAAATGCGAGCTCACCGCGAGAATACATTAAAATTGTAGCGTAGCCATTAATTAAGCCAACACTACCAAGCAACCCCCATTTGATGAAGACGCTTTTACTGCCTGGAAGGCTTGATGGTGCCGGGATCGCATCTGAACCTTGAACTGACTGCATAGAGGAACCTGCTAACGAGATATAAAAATAGAAAAGTAAGGAGAGGTTGCCCCCTCCTTAAAAGGTAGTGCTTGGTTGTTACTTAGTCATTCGAGCTTCAGCACCTTTTAGTGCTTGCTCTACTGATTGACGGCTATCAACTACGTTGCCAATAGCTTCTTCCATGCTGTACCAGAATGTTGTGAACTGAGGGATGTTAGGCATGATTTCGCCGTTCATCGCGTTATCCATTGTTGCTGCAATACGAGTGTCGCTGTCTAGTTGACGTTGGAAAGAGTTAAGAGCAACAGCGCCTAGTGGCTTGTCGTCGTTCAAGCTCTTCATACCTTCATCAGTTAGTAGGTAGTTTTCCATAAACTCAACGGCTAGATCACGGTTTGGAGAAGCGGTGCTGATACCACCAGCCCATACACCAACGAATGGCTTAGACGCTTTACCGTTGAACTTAGGCAATGTTGCTACGCCGTAATCTACGCCAGCTTTCTCGATGTTTGCCCAGCCCCAAGGACCGTTAATTGTCATTGCAACGTTACCCGCTACGAATTCAGACTCAGCAACTGAGTAATCCATATCCGCAGAAATAACTTTGTCTTTTACCATCTTCTCAATGAAACCTAGAGACTTCTGAACACCGTCAGTCGCTACGCCTGCATCTTTAATGTCGTAACCTTCCGCTGTTTGCTTGAACGCGTAACCGCCGTCAGCTGCAAGTAGAGGCCATGTGAAGTAAGCGCCACCACGTAGAGGCCACATGATTGCTTTCTTGCCATCTTTTTGAAGCTTAGCGTTTAGTGCAGGGATCTCTTCCCAAGACTTAGGTGGATTGGGAACAAGTGCTTTGTTGTAGATAAGAGAAACTGACTCAACTGCAACTGGGTAAGCGATTGTTTTACCGTCGTAAGAAACAGCATCCCATGCGAAGTCTACGATACCTTCTTTAGTTTCCTTAGAAGGTTTGATATCAACAAGAAGACCTGCTTCTGCAAAACCACCAAAACGGTCGTGTGCGTAGAAAATCATGTCTGGGCCATCGCCAGCTGCTGCAACCTGAGAGAATTTCTCTTCTAGTTTGTCAGGGAAAGCGACGGTTACTTTAACACCAGTATCTTCTTCAAAGCGTTTACCTACTTCAGCCATTCCTTCATAAGCTTTGTCGCCACCAACCCAAATAGTTAGTTGACCTTCTTCGATAGCAGCGTTTGCACCAAAAGAACCCAGAGCAACGATTGTGCCTAGAGCTACAGCGCTTAGAGCGTTTTTCATGTCAATATCCTTTTTATATTTATACGTAGGGCGCATTCAATTAAGACGAGCCAGTTTTCGGAGGCTATGATCTGAGAAAATCAATGACAGCTCATCATCCTAGCCACTACGCCCTAGCTATTATGGCCTAATTTCGTGATCGTCATCCGGTAAGATTGGCGAGCGAAGTCACAAAGTAGATACTCATCGTGATCCACATCACCGTTATGCGGTGGATTTATTTGAACTGGATCGCCAGTTATAGATAACCCCCTTTATCTACTCCTCCCCTCCTACTCCCCCTAGTTAATTTTCTATTGGGAGGATGTACCATTACGCGAATTCACCGAAACTGCATTCATCCAAGAGTGGATAGTAAGAACCCTTTACCAGCGAATGTTATGCGTTGACGCATTCTTCATTTAGTTGGCTTCACTGCCCGCTGTTGTCTTTATTAAGCATCGAGCTAAATCTGTGATTGAATCACGGGGGAGATTTAGCTGGATGTGGGGGAAATAGGCACCAGTTTGGCTATGACGGGTGGGCTTGGTTAAAGAATCCAAGTCCCACCCACTTTTTTCTTACTCACTCAATACTTACCAATTCCTACAGTTACTGCTGACCCAAAAATTCCTTATAATGATAAGCAGTAAAACTTAAAATTTGATCGATCGAGGACAAGCTAGATGGCGAGTGTCACGTTAAAAAACGTTTATAAATCATATGGTGATGTACAGATTTCTAAGGACGTAACCTTAGACATCAACGAAGGTGAGTTCGTAGTATTCGTTGGACCATCAGGTTGTGGTAAATCGACGCTATTACGCTGTATCGCGGGTCTAGAAGATATTACGTCTGGTGATTTGTACATTGGTGATCAACGCATGAACGATGTTGAGCCATCAAAACGTGGTGTGGGTATGGTATTCCAATCTTACGCGCTCTACCCGCACCTAAATCTCTACGACAACATGTCTTTTGGTCTTAAACTGGCAAACGCCGATAAAGCTGAAATTGACAAGCGTGTAGAACATGCTGCAGAAATCCTTCAGCTTGGTCACCTTCTTGAACGTCAACCTAAAGCATTGTCTGGTGG
>NZ_JBFRVX010001313.1:0-484 GCF_041475345.1 Vibrio sp. 10N.222.48.A3
TAGCTAAGTAGCTAAGTAACTTAATAACGCATGCAGCCAAATAAGGTTCTATTTCAATGAAAATCTTCAGTGCATCGAATCCAACAGAAGCTCATATCATCTGTGGATTGTTAGAAAGTGAGAATATTGCGTGTGAAGTCCGTGGTGAGGGTTTGTTTGGTTTAAAAGGTGAAATCCCATTTACCGAAGATACAGACCCTTACGTATGGTTATATGAGCCAGAACTCGCTAGTAAAGCCCGCACGATCGTCAATGACTACCAAAAACAGCAAGATTCGATCATCTATGAAGAGTGGCGTTGTGGTGAGTGTCATGAAATCAATGAAGCACAATTCGGGTCTTGTTGGCAGTGCGGCGCTGCTTCGCCTGAATAGCAAAGTTTCAGTTATTACAGACACGATTCGGTCAAATACCTCCTCCAAATAAAAACGGGAAGCTAAATTAGCTTCCCGTTTTTATTTTAATTCTATTGGATCATCGAGCC
>NZ_JBFRVX010001314.1:0-221 GCF_041475345.1 Vibrio sp. 10N.222.48.A3
GGTGTGATTTTAGGGTTTACAGCTACAATTTGGTATGTAGCTTGGGATCTTCGGCTGAATTTTGATTCATCGCTGTCTGTGAATATTGTAATCGCTATAGCAACCGCGATAGCCGCCGCAATTCACTTCGACTCGGTAAAAAGCCAAGAGCGAGAAAGAATTTGGGAGCTGAACAAAACAGAACTCCTTAATTTGTCTAAAGAGCTATCTGATGTGATACT
>NZ_JBFRVX010001315.1:0-390 GCF_041475345.1 Vibrio sp. 10N.222.48.A3
TAATGATTCTGATTCGCTATCTGATATTTCTTCATAAAAGAGATTTAAATATTCTTCCTTATAATCTAATCCTTTATGATAGTTATTTTTATAATTCTCCATATACGCATATAAAGCAGGCTTATTTCCATGATCAATTATTTCCTCTAGACATGTTAAATCATAATCACCACTATTTGAAAATTTACCACTAATAATAGCATCACAATATAACACTTTATACTGTATTTCCCCCTTATGATTTATTTTATTTAGTAACTCCTCAGATTCATCATATAACCAACTTCGGCTAGGATAGTGCATATATGAGCGAGCAAGTAATAATTTACTTTGATCGTCATCTACGGTATCCACTGCCATTTTCAGATAATAATCAATTTTCTTATAATT
>NZ_JBFRVX010001316.1:0-574 GCF_041475345.1 Vibrio sp. 10N.222.48.A3
GCAAGGCGGGATTAACCTTTATGCGTATGTAAATGGTGATCCGTTAGGGTATGTGGATCCGGATGGAAAAATAAAGGGCAGACCGGTAAATCCCAATCCATGGGACCACGCAGTTTACTCAGCCCAAACGAACAGCCAGTGTGTACATAATTGTGTTGAGAATATAAGAAACTTGTGGACAGAAAGTCTTCCAATAGAACCAGAAAGTAGTAATTCGCAAAGCAAAGCTTCATGTGACGCTACGAATAAAAAACTAGTTCAAATAGTTTTGCTGCAAAAAAATCCAAATCCGAGGCGCAGGAAACAGTGTTTGAATATTTTAGATATCAATCATGTGGAATATATTGTGAATGGAGTTATTAAATGAAAGTAATTGTTAATTACATAATTGTTTTTTTAGTGCCTATTTCGTCATTGTTGTCATTCGATATACTATCGAAAGAAAGGGAAGTGGAAATGATTGACATAGTAAAGGAGTGTGAGGTTTTAAAAGAAAATGCCGATAATGGTGATCATAAAGGGTATAAAAAACTAACGGATTGCTATTTTTATGGGATGTTGGGGAATATAGGTG
>NZ_JBFRVX010001317.1:0-237 GCF_041475345.1 Vibrio sp. 10N.222.48.A3
GAAGTCGATCATCTTATGAGCTGCTTCTACGTTTACCGCACCAGAGCTAATCGCAAAGTTATCAACCCAACCGATACCGCCTTCTTTAGGGAAAACCAGTTTGATTGGTAGACCTTCGTTTTGCGCTGCAGCAGCAGAACCGTTCCACAGCATACCAAGACCCACTTCACCAGACATGTATGGCGCACCAGGGTTATCTGAGTTAAATACTAGAACGTTCGGCATTAGCTTTTGTAG
>NZ_JBFRVX010001318.1:0-2184 GCF_041475345.1 Vibrio sp. 10N.222.48.A3
CCCATGGCTGACTTAGTGAGTCATCTTCAGCATAGAGGCTCTGATTTAGCTTGGTGAGCTCAGCTTCGATTGTTTCTAACGTCTCATCACTCAAGTCTGGGTTTTCTGTTTTCCACTGTTCGAACAAGGTTCTCGTCTTCACACCGTCTTTCATTTTCAGAGCTGCAATCAGCGCTTCTGCCGTATCGGATTGACGTTCATCTTTTTGCTTTGATCTTACTGCTGTAGCGCGGCGTGACCAGAAGTAGAAAGCAAACGCCGAGCTGATTAACCATAATGCTGCAAACAGCGCTGTTAGATAAGGCCACATTCCTGGGTTTTCAACGGTAACAATCGTCGGGCTGGCTTGTTGTGCCGGTGCTTCAATCGCTGGAGGAGGCATACTTGATGTTGCTCGCTCACTAGCTTGTACCGACAATTTTAAGCCAAGCGCTTTAGTGGTTTGTTCCGATTGCGTATCGGTGTTGAACCAAGCTTGAGACACATCAGGAAGCGAGATATTTCCGGCCTCTTTCGGAATCAATATTTGCTTATAAACGACCACAGCATCACCAGACTGGGTTGTGCCAAATTGCGGTTTCTCTTCATACACGCGCACCGATTTAGGGTAGGTGATGTTCAGTTTTGGTAACTGGTGTTGGGTCAAGTTGCTGGCTGTCATTGTGATGGTACGAGTTAACGAATCACCGGCTTCCATTTCAATATTCTGCTTGTCGCCACCTAAAGCATTGCTACCTGTCAGCTCGTTGCCTTGGCTATCTGACCATTTCTGAATCAACTTGAAGTTCGATGTTGGTAACCACTCACCTTGATAGCCTTTTGGTACAGGATTCACTGTGACATCTAAGGTTTCAACGGGCGTGTCGAGTTGGAAAAGGCGCGTTGTGCTTGAGTTGTTGGTTGAGTAAACAACAGCACCGGTTAACTTTGGCCCTTGAAGCTGAAATTGTCCTGCTTGTTGTGAGGATATATGGAAAGATTGCTGAACAACGGTGACTTCTTGTCCGTTGATAACATCTTGGAACTGTTTCGACTCACCGATGGGTTCCACGTCCAAATTTGATGAGTTTGGTAGAGAGATTTGGGGATCTTGTAATCTTCTTGGATCCGCTTTGATGATGAGTTTTACATCAAGTTCCGCGACCTCTTGAGGGTATAGCGAGTCTTTACTCAGATTAAGTTGAAACTCGGCCATATCACTCTGCTTTGGAGCTGCTTTATTAACCGAAACGTTGATGGTGATCGGCTTAGTTTTAGCGCCTTCAATATCAAAGCTAGGAATCTCTAATCGGCCTAATCGAAGTGGGGCAAGGGTAATATTCCACTCGCTAGACACAGTGCGGCTACCATTGATGATTCGCATTGATGACCCAAAGCTTGGGGTGCCGACGTAGAAATTCTTCTGAAGGAAGGTTAGATCTAAAGCACCGGACGATACTTTTTCATCGGTCGCCACTCTAAGTAGGAAGACTTCATCTTTGGTAACACTGTTTTGCGAAACACTCGCCACAGCGGTCGCTGCGAATACAGAGTGTGACGAGAAAACACCGATTAGCAGTGTCAGTAGCATTGATAAAAATGGCTTGTTTAAAGATCGCATGGTTACCACTTTTTGTTTTGGTTGTTAGGAGTACTTTTTTGGCGTGCTTGTAGAATCATTTGCGCTTTAAGCAGTTGGCTCGGGTCACGGGCGCTTTCTACTTGCTCAAGCTTTCGCATATCCGGATCGCTCGACATAGGTTGACCTGATGCTTGTGCTGCAGCTGGTTGAGTGTTGTTATCACTGTCTTCCTTAGCAGCCTCTTGTGCTTGGGCAGTTTGAGATGCTAAGTCACCTTTGTCCTGTGAGTGTTTATCTGCTTGATCCGCTTTGTTTTGTTGCACAGCTTGCTTGTCGCTTTCTTCATCCGTCTTGGAATCAGAGCGGCTATCATCAGCTTGGCTTTGGTCAGTATTCTGATCTTGGTTTTCACTTTGATCTTGTTTGTTGCTTTGATCTTGGCTACCACTTTGACTTTGCGACTTCCCATTGTCAGCTGAGCTTTGTTGTTGATCCTGCGAGCTTTGCGAAGAATCGTCTTGCTGACCTTGCTGACCTTGCTGACCTTGCTGACCTTGCTGACCTTGCTGGTCTTGTTCGTTTTGGTCTTTGGACTTAGAATCGTCTTGCTGTTGCTGTTGCTG
>NZ_JBFRVX010001319.1:0-688 GCF_041475345.1 Vibrio sp. 10N.222.48.A3
CTACTATTATCCTCGCTCCTACTTTCGCAATGGCTAGCGACCATCACAGCGACAGTAATCACAACAATAGCGACAGTAACCACAAGCATCAGAGCGCTATTGCGTACACGGGACCGATTGAAACCGTTTCAGTTGCGACTCTACTAGCAGACACCAGCATGTTCGCAGAGCAAGAAGCAATCGTAGATGGCAAGATTGTTCGTCAACTAAAAAACGATACGTTCGTATTCTCTGATGGTCAGAGTGAAATTCAGATCGAACTGGATGACGATATCCTTCTAGCGCAACCGCTCACCGCAGATACAAAAGTTCGTATATTTGGCGAATACGAAGGTGGTAAAACGCCAGAGATCGAAGTAGATCATATTCAAGTTTTGTAAGATACGAACTCCGTACCGTCGACTTCAAAGACATGATTTATAACAAATGGCCTGCATATTGCAGGCTTTTTTGCATTATAATGCCGAAAAATATAATTAATATGGAGTCACCATGCTAGGTAGCGCAAACAAGACGGTCCTTTTGGGGTTGGTTACACTGTGTTCATTCTCTGCGTATGCAAACAACTTTAACTACAATACATTTGAGCTACGCACAGGTATTAGCCCTAGTACATTTGGTGGCGAAGTCACAACAATGTTCACTCAAAACTCACACTTTGTTGCTCGAATCGATTCTGAATTTGAAG
>NZ_JBFRVX010001320.1:0-1152 GCF_041475345.1 Vibrio sp. 10N.222.48.A3
CCTCGTTCACTGTATCAATGTCTGAAACATTTTTAAGCTGAATATTAATTTTCACAGTATCGTCCATACTATGATCAACACTTTCAATGATCGCCTTAATATTTTGTAAACATTGTTCCGCTTGCTCTTTTACACCACCAGCAACCATTTCATTTGTTTTCGGGTCTAAAGGTAATTGGCCTGAAATATGATTGTAGTGAGAGAAAGCAACGGTGTGCGAATAAGCCATGAAAGGGGCATCGACAGTATTATTAGCTTCAATAACCAACAAGCGAGTGTCTTCTGGTAATTGCGGCGGTGTACCGTCGCCATGTGAAACGGATGTATCAATTTGAATTAAAGCGCCCATTGGTAGTTCAGCAGCATTAACAACCGTTCGCGCTGGTACATAACTTGGGAAGAACTTAGCGCAAACTTCATTTACCTTTTCTGCATCTTCAACATTTTTAAGGTAGATAGTGGTTTTAACCACATCATTCATGACATGACCGATACTCTCTAGAATCGTTTTAATGTTTGCTAAACATTGTGTCGTTTGCTCTGTGATACCACCTGAAACCAACTCACCTGTATTTACATCGATAGGCAATTGAGCTGAAAGGTTGTTGTAGTGAGAAAAAGCCGCTGTCTGCGTCGATACAGCACTTTGAGGCGCATTATCTGTATTTCTTGAGACCTTAACTAGTGCGCAAGGTGCTTGTGGTTTAGTACCTTCGCCGTTCGAAATAAGAGCATCCATTTGAACTAAAGCGTCACTGTTCGGTAGCGCAGCTACACCCACGACTGTACGTGTCGGCAGGCTGTTGTTGAAGAAGCTTGCGTAAACCTCATCAATAGCATCGATATCAGAAATATTCTTAACGAAAATATTGATCTTTACGACATCATCCATAACATGGTCAATGCTTTCAACAATAGAGTTAATATTACTCAAGCATTGTGCTGCTTGGTCTTTAATATCTCCAATAACTATTTCACCTGTTTTAGGGTCAACAGGCAGTTGAGCAGAAAAGTTATTATAATGAGAAAAAGCGACCGTTTGTGTAGATACAGAATTAATTGGTGCATTTTCAGTATTTCTTGAAATTTTAATGATATCGCTACTCATCGGAATTATCCTTTTAATAATATAGGAATACGTATTTATATTTA
>NZ_JBFRVX010001321.1:0-1087 GCF_041475345.1 Vibrio sp. 10N.222.48.A3
CACGCGATTTTGGTGTTGAAATGTCAAAAGCGATCGAAGCAACGCTTGAAGAATATCAGAGACAATTTCAGCGAAATCAAAGTGTAAAGACTTGGTGGAACTTCACCCCAAAATACATATCTAAACGCGCACTATGTCTTTTCTCTGGAATCCCATTACCCGATGGCCGAACAGGGATGCTAGCGCAAGTCATCGCAGAAGAAGAGAGCTTAAAACGCGATCTCACATACTCTGATGGTTCCAACCTCTCTCTTTTATTCAACAAAGTGGGAAGCGTAGTGAGTGCAAACTCCGCTTTTTCTAAAAACTACGGCTCGCCGTTTAGTCGCCTATCCGATTTTGTTTCAAGCGAAGAAGTTGCAGACCAATGGTTATTTTCAGCTCGCAAAGGTCGAGACATTTTGGAGGAAGTCAGCTGTAAAATTGAAAATAAAACCCACCACTTTGATGTTCATGGAAAGTGGTTGTTTGACAAAAGTGAACTGCTATTAAACCTAACCTGTACCACCAAACAAAAAGAAAATTTGATTAAAGCTCGATATAACGCAGAGCACGACTGTCTCACTGAGCTCTACAACCGCCGCGGGATCACCAAAAGGCTCGAATCGAGTATTGCCTGTCGCTCGCCCTTTGAATTGATGTTTGTGGACCTTGATGGCTTTAAGTTGGTGAATGACACTTATGGGCATAGTGTTGGTGACCAACTACTCAAAAAAGTTGGCAAGCGTCTTAAACAGATCCTCGACGAAACATGCACAATCGGTCGCTTTGGTGGTGATGAGTTCATCGTGATTGCTCACGCCCGAAAAAATCAAAATATCCCGTTACTCTGCTCTCGCATTATCGATTCTTTGAACAAAAGCTTCCAAATAAAAGGAATTGGCACCTTATCTGTAGGTTGCAGCATAGGTTCTGCTCATTTTCCAGATAATGCCACGGATAAAGAGTCATTGTTAAAGCAGGCCGGAATGGCGATGCATGTTGCCAAAGCCAATGGTCGGAACCGCTTCCAAACTTTTACTCCAAATTTAGCGCAGATTCTGCATCGGCAAGTAGAGATACGCCATAGGTTAACTCTGGCACTAGA
>NZ_JBFRVX010001322.1:0-1266 GCF_041475345.1 Vibrio sp. 10N.222.48.A3
ATCGAGCAGACTCGATAGTTGAGATGTATAATCTATTCAAGCTTTTGAAAGATAAAACAAACGTAGTTGTTTGATAAAAAATCCAGTTTTATTTCGTCTTTTGGAATTAAGCTTCGTCTTATTCTGGGTGCTATTTTTATTTGGAAGATGAGAGATGACAATTCCACGGTTACCACAACAAATTATTGAAGACGCGTGTGAGTGGGCGATCATGCACGGTGTTGCGTTTCGCCAGTCAGATAATACTGCTAGGCATTGTCCTTTCAGCATTGCTCCTATGACTATGGAGCGCGAGGTTTTTGAACACTTGTTGAAGGTAACACCGCTGATCACCAAGTTAATCAGCAATGTTTCCGAAGATCATGATTTCTTGCAGTCATCACTGAGTGATATGGCCAAAGCTGATCCGTTTTTTGGCCGCTTGATGGAGCTGCATCAACAAGCGCATGGCGAGGTGTCTCATCGACTTTATCCTGCTCGCCAACCGCTGTTATTAATGCGTACTGACTTCATGGATGATCGCCAACATGGCGCGAAAGTGATCGAGTTTAATGGCATTGCTGCAGGTATGGCTCCGTTTGGGCAAAAGGCCACAGAGTTCCATGATTACATGCAAAATCAATGGCCTGAGACTTATCAGAGCTGGCTTGAAGATAAATCTGCAACTCCTGCTGAAAACCAAGGCTTAACGCAGTTGGCTTATGGTATAGCGACTTCAGCAAGAAAAGTGCGAGCTGACTTTAATGATTCAGATAAGCCAACATTCTTGATGGTAGTACAAAAGAATGAAGACAATGTTTACGACCAACACCTACTCGAAATTGAACTGCAAAAGCAGGGTGTACGTACGGTTCGTCGTACCTTTGAGCAATTGAGCTGTCAGCTTTCATCGGGTGATAACCAACGTTTGTTACTGCAAGATGTCGGCGCTGTCGATGTGGTGTATTTAAGAGCTGGCTATCAGTATTCAGACTACTGGGCTCCAGAACTCAACGAATCGGTTTGTTGTCATACACTAAGCCAAACGCGCGTGTTTATGGAACAACACCATGTCGCAATGAACGCGACCATCAATCAACAATTAGCGACCAGTAAAACCATGCAAATGCTGCTGACCATGATGCCAGCATCTGAATACGCACGTTGGGGTTTAACGCTAGAAGATGCGGAATTGGTGAAGAGTGTTTTAGCAGATATGAAGCCAATCACCAGTGACTCGATTGAATGGTTTAACACACAAGCTAACAAGCAAGAGTGGGTGCTGAA
>NZ_JBFRVX010001323.1:0-1101 GCF_041475345.1 Vibrio sp. 10N.222.48.A3
CTGGAACTCCATGGTTAATCCGGTCGTGACACCTAAGGCGAAGTTAATACCAAAAAGTTTGCCCCAAAAGCGAGTCATGTCCTGATAGATTTGCTTACCGGTAAGCACATAGATCGACTCCATGATCGCCAATAAGCAAGACATACCAATAGTTAACGGGACAAAGAGAAAGTGAAACATAGCGGTTAGCGCAAACTGTAAACGCGACAATTCAACTACATCAAACATTTAAGCTCCAAACATCATAATGATGGATTTCATATTAAGAATTGGAGCGTATTTCAGCACAGTTTGAACAAACCAAACTAGAACAGATTGAATGTTAAAAAACAGAACAGGTTGAATTATCCGACGAGTGACAAGCTAGATTTCAAGTAAACATAGTCGAGGATCGACTAACGACTTAGGCTTGTGATTCCATGGTCTGAATCAAACTACCTAGTGTACGAATGGCTTCTGCTATTTTGTCGTCACAAGCGTACGAACAATTGAGACGAATATGATGAGAGAACTTTTTGTCGCTGCTGAATATAATTCCCGGCGCAACAGAGATGTTGTTTTCAAGTGCTCGCTCATAAAGCCTCTCTACACAAACAGAATGAGGCAGCTCTATCCAAAGGAAATAACCACCTTGGCTTTTATGAATCAGAGCACTCGTAGGCAAACTGGATTCGAGAAGTGCTATATGCGCCTTCTTCCTTTCATTCAGCAGTTTACGAAGCTTTTTAAGGTGGTTGTCATAACTATAAAACGTCAGGTAGTGAGACAAGCCAAGCTGAATCGGAATACTGCTGGAGAGTGTCGATAGGTGCTGCAATCTCTGAATCTTTAACGCTTGTTTCCTTGCAACTACCCAACCGATTCGAAAGCCGGGCGACAATGATTTGGAAAACGAACCGCACAGCATGATTTGCTCGCCGGTGTCATAGGCTTTAGCAGGCAATGAGCTTTGGTTGCCGACATGAAGTTCTCGATACACATCGTCTTCGATCATCGGGATCTTATGGTCATTCACTAACTCGGCGAGTCGCTGCTTGTTGTTATCACTCATCGAATAGCCAACAGGGTTTTGCGATTCTGTCATGAACCAACATGCTTTGA
>NZ_JBFRVX010001324.1:0-845 GCF_041475345.1 Vibrio sp. 10N.222.48.A3
CCTTTAGCCTGAGCCATAAAAAAGCGATCTGGCGCTCTTCTTTGGGGATCCCAAGGTGAAAAATATAGAAAACCAACATCTCTTTGCTGCAATGCATGAAACATACGATGTGTGTAAACCTAAATTTAAAACGCCAATGCTGTGGGGTTGGAACTAATTATGAGCGTCATTAATAACGCCTTGTCTGAATTGGCAAAAAAAGAGTCAACAGCATCGATTGAAGCTGCGGTGGTACCTAAAGTAAAAACACGCTCTCCATTGGTTTGGGTGGTCGCAGGTTTTACCCTTAGCTTGGCCATGGGGGGCTGGGCTATATCACAAGGCCCTGCTGTCGATAACTCAATATCAACTCGAGATATACAAGTTTCCGTTATTGATACTTCAGAAGGCAATTCAGAGGGTAGTCCTGAAGCGGCCATTACTCAACCTGTGTCCTCGCCGACTAAGAAGTTAGTGACGCTAGATTCAGCGAACATTTCGGCTAACAACACGGTAATACTAAAAAGTACTCAATCTAAATCGGATTCAGTCATTGCTGCATCAACTCAGTCAGTTACAAAGCCTAAAGTAAACCCTGAATCTCAAGCTATACCTAAATCTCAAAGCACACCTAAAGCAAAAGTAGCAAAGCCAATGCTTGTTGCTAGCGTGGCTAAAAAAGATCCCACACCAGTATCAAATCAACCTGAAACGTCTGGCGATTTAGAAAGTAATGGAATGTTGATTGAGCAGGTAGAATTAACGCCTGAACAACTTTCTATTAATGCTCAAGGCCGAGCTCAGAAAGCTCTTGATGCCAATGACCTTTCTGGTGCGTTGAAAGGTTATAACGAAGCGCTTCGTTA
>NZ_JBFRVX010001325.1:0-1441 GCF_041475345.1 Vibrio sp. 10N.222.48.A3
GAGATAGCGCAATATGATCTGAGGATTAGCGCGTGCTTGATTGCCTTCGTAATAACCAGTCGGGCTTGGGTTCAAGGCTCCGACCAACTGAAAGCGTGCAGGAAAACGAGTCTTGCCTGCCACGCGTGAAATAATGATCTCACCTGACTCTAGAGGCTCTCGTAATGAATCGAGCACCTTGCGCTCAAACTCAGGCATCTCATCGAGAAACAATAATCCGTTATGCGCCAAAGAGATCTCTCCGGGGCGAGGTATCGAGCCACCACCGACCAATGCTGCCATCGAACTCGAATGGTGTGGAGAACGGAAAGGTCGTTGTTTCCAGTTGTATTGATTGATTTCTTGTTGCGTTAAAGAAGCCACCGAAGCGGTTTCCATCGCCTCGTCGTCACTCATCTCAGGTAACAAATCGCGCAATCGAGACGCCAACATGGTTTTTCCAGTTCCGGGCGGGCCGAGAAAAAGAAGGTTATGGTTGCCCGCTGCGGCGATCTCCAGTGCTCGCTTACCTTGTTGCTGGCCAATAATATCTTGTAGGTCACGATTATCAGACACATCGACATGATGATGCTCGGTTCGATATAAACCAAGCTGAGCCTGGCCACACATATCAGCGCAAACCTCCAACAAGGTTTGTGCAGATTTATGCGCTCCCTTGCCAACTAAGGCCGCCTGATCACCGTTATGGTGCGGAACCACCAAGCATCGCTCAACACTATCCGCCGCTAATGTTGCTGGTAGCACTCCTTTGACTGAACGCAGCTCTCCCGATAACGCCAACTCACCGATAAATTCATGTTGAACTATTTTTGATGTAGGAAGCTGATCTGACGCCACCAAAATCCCAAGCGCAATTGGCAGATCGAAACGTCCTCCCTCTTTGGGTAAATCTGCAGGTGCAAGGTTGACCGTGATTCTTTTCGATGGAAATTCAAAGCGAGAATTGATGATGGCACTCCTTACTCGATCTTTAGATTCCTTAACCGTCGTTTCAGGTAGACCCACCAGCGTAAAACCGGGCATTCCGTTGCTAATATGCACTTCCACAGTCACTTCTGGTGCCTCTACACCCACACTAGCTCGGCTATGAATTATTGCGAGTCCCATAACTTTCCTTTGTCTTTGATTTAAAAGTATTCACTCTGGATATTCATTGCTCACCAAAGCGATAAGGTTGTTATATAGCGTGGTGGAATGGTGTTTTAATGTGAAAAAAGAATGACATTTTCCTTGTCATGCAGCAGATTTGTGTGATAACACTAGAGATGTAGACATTTACTTAAGACAATAAACGAGAAAACTCGAACTTTATGACATTTAACGCTCGCATTTACGCACTGATTAACCTGATTATCGTAGTCATTATTGAGACTGCGCGGGGGCGAGTGGGAAAAAAGTAACCACGAATTAGAAAAAACCCCCGCACTGAAAAGTCCGGGGG
>NZ_JBFRVX010001326.1:0-2418 GCF_041475345.1 Vibrio sp. 10N.222.48.A3
GTTTGGCACCGGGCTCAGGTACCGTTAACTCAATCAGCAATGGGCTCAGCTATGGCACCAAGAAGTCACTTGCGTCGATCGTAGGCTTACAGCTCGGTCTTGCATTTCATATTATGCTGGTGGGAGCGGGTATTGGTGCACTAGTGGCAAAGTCCGCCTTGGCATTTACCATCATCAAATGGGTAGGCGTGGTTTATCTTCTATGGTTAGGCATTCAAAAGTGGCGTGATAAGTCTAGCTTGGTGGCTTCAGAAGAAAAATCAACGCTATCGAGTGGCAAGCTGCTCAGAAATGCAGTGCTTATCAATTTGACTAACCCAAAATCTATCGTGTTCTTAGTTGCTCTGTTTCCGCAATTTATCGATCCGACACAACCGCAAGCACCGCAGTTGTTGGTGCTTGGAGTGACCACTGTATTTATTGATAGCGTGGTTATGTTGGGTTACACCTCATTAGCTTCACAAATGGGACGTTTTATTCGCTCAGATCGCATAATGGGTAAGATAAATAAAATATTTGGTGGTATGTTCATGGGTTGCGGCGCTTTGCTGGCTGCTGCCAAAGCTTAATGAAAGTAATAGAGTTATAGTTAAATCAATTAGAGTTATCAATAAATGACCGCTACGTACGTTGCTCGACAACCTATCTTAAACCGTAACAAGAACACGCTTGGTTATGAGCTGCTGTTTCGTGACGGTGATAGGAATGCCTACCCCGCGCATATTGAATCTAATCGAGCAACGTATCGCCTGATCGTTGAAAACTTCTTGTCCGTTGGGCTTAACCCTTCGATCCCATCTTCACGCTGCTTTATTAATTTTCCGTATCAGAGCTTGATTCGCCGTCTTCCAATGAGCTTACCGAAAGATAAGGTCGTAGTTGAGATTCTTGAAACCTGCCAACCGACCGATGAGCTATTAGAGGTAATCAAAGAGCTTTATCAAGCAGGGTATATGATTGCCCTAGATGACTTTACTTCGACACCTGAGTGGGAACGTTTCCTTCAATATACGCATATTGTTAAGCTTGATATCATGCAGATGGGGTTGGATGCGGCGTGTGAGTTAGTCAAAAAGCACGAAGGGAAGAAGTATAGTTTTCTTGCTGAGCGGGTTGAAACGGAACAAGAGTTCCAACAAGCGAAAGAAGCAGGGTTTAAGTTTTTCCAAGGCTATTTCTTTAGTAAGCCAGAAATCATAAAGACTAAGTATATTAGCCCAGAGCAAGTGATAGCGATGGAGCTATTCCAAGAGGTCTGTAAGCCGGATGTCGACTTCCAACGTGTTGAAAGCATCGTCGCGAAAGATATTGCCTTATCCTATAAGCTTCTGCGCTTTGTGAATACTATGTCACCCCGCCTTGAGGTCACCATCTCTTCATTTCGTCAGGCCTTGGTTTATTTAGGGCAAGAGAAATTGAAAATGTTTGTCTCGCTAGCAGTAGCGTCTTATGTCTCTGATAAAAAGCCCAAAGAGCTGTATGGCCTGTCTTTGCAGCGTGCGCAGTTTTGCCAACGGATGTCTCGTTACCAAGTATTTAAAGGGCATACTGAACAAGCCTTTATGATTGGTTTGTTCTCATTACTTGATGCGTTGCTCGATCTGTCGTTAGAGAACTTAATTGAACAATTACCGTTATGCACAAGTATTAAGGTCGCCTTGCTGCGCAGAGAAGGTCCATATGGCGCATTATTAGCACTTGAAGAAAGTTTCGAACATGCTGATTGGCAAAAGATTGATGATCACTGTGCTGATCTAGGGTTGAACGTGGAACAAGTGAAAACAGAACTCACTGAAGCTCGACGTTGGAGCCATATTGTTACCAACAAGCTCTGATATTCTTCGTTAAACTTTTATGACAATGAAAACGCACGCCTTGACGTGCGTTTTTTTACAACTAATATATATGTACATCCATATATGAGTATGTAGTTATGCTTCCTCACCAATTTTTTAAATTACTGTCTGATGAAACGCGAGTGCGTTGCTTAATGTTGATTGTGCGCCAAGAGTGCCTATCTGTTGGTGAGTTGACTCAGGCATTACAAGAAAGTCAGCCAAAGATTTCCCGCCATCTTGCGCAGTTGCGTTCAAACGGAATTTTAACTGACGTTCGCCAAGGGCAGTGGGTGTTCTACCGTCTGTCACAAGATTTACCGGGTTGGATGCTAAAGTTAATTGATGACCTTATCGCATCGAACTGTTTGAAAACTGAATACCAACAGGATATTGAGCGCCTAGAAGCCATGACTTCACGCCCTCAATGTTGCGTTTAAATACATTTAAATTTATTGCCAAAATCGTTGAGATTGCAGTTAGGCATAGTCAACAACACTGCGGCTTCAAACATGAAGGCAATTAACTGAGAGAAAAGAGTATGACAGTCAAAGTAGGTATTAATGGTTTTGGCCGTATCGGC
>NZ_JBFRVX010001327.1:0-329 GCF_041475345.1 Vibrio sp. 10N.222.48.A3
ACCCAGAACAATGATTTAGAGTTTTATATTATGAAACTGGTTGTTAATGAAGAAATGTTTTGATGTCACACTTGTAATGTTTTTGTAAATAAATACTTTTAATTGTTATCTTTGTATGTAAAATCCACTGCGATATAGCGATTTAACTCGCATATATAACTATAAAAGTACAAATTTCAAACACAACAAACTGGAGAAGAACGATGGATAAATCGCTCTCAAGTAAGATTTTTGTAGGCTTGTTTGCCGGCCTACTTATTGGTACTGCTATTCAGTACCTATTCAACGGTATTGCAGTATTTGATACTTACCTGCTAGGTCTAGCAGCT
>NZ_JBFRVX010001328.1:0-324 GCF_041475345.1 Vibrio sp. 10N.222.48.A3
TATTGCTACTGCGATCATGCTGTCATTAGGCTTAGCTGGCGCTGGATATTGGTATGGCTATGGCCAGTACTTCGAGTCAACCGACAATGCCTACCTACAAGGCGACATCACTAATATAAGCCCGAAGGTGTCGGGTTATATTGTTAAGTCTTACGTGAGTGATAACCAATCGGTTAAACAAGGTGACTTGTTGGTTCAAATTGATGATCGTGATTACCAATCTGCACTTGCTCAGGCGAATGCGCATTTAAGCGTCGTTCAATCAAGCGTACACAACCTTATCGCTCAACAAACGTTACAACGTAGCCAAATAAATCAAGCTGA
>NZ_JBFRVX010001329.1:0-1961 GCF_041475345.1 Vibrio sp. 10N.222.48.A3
GGATAATGAATTCATGTTCGAGAAATACAAAAATCAAAGTGTTGGCTTCCAACTTAAGTTGGTCATTTTGCTGTGCTTACTTATCGCCTTTGGCTCTATCGCAACGCTCGTGTATCGCAATGCCTCACAAGTATTATTAGACAACACGTTAAGGGAACACCAATCCAAAGTAGAAGCGATGGCCAAAACCATATCTGGCCAATTCGATGCCTACCTGCATACCGCCAAAGTTTTAGAATCCACCTTTCGTAACGGTTACCTAGCAGGTGTTTATGTTGAGAATTACGACGTTGAGTTCAACGGTCATTCCATTCCTAACCTGACTCAATATGGTGAGAGCCTAATCAACGACACTAAACTCGTTGATAGCTTTACTCGCGACACCGGCGCTGTAGCAACCCTATTTGCCCCATTTGGCGATGACTTTATTCGCGTGTCTACTTCTCTTAAAAAACCGTCAGGGGAACGTGTTGTTGCCACAACGTTAGGCAAGGATCATCCTGGCTATAACAAACTCAAAAATGGCGAAGCTTATTACGCGCAAGTGAAGCTCTTCGGCCAACGCTACATTACCTACTACGCGCCTTTAACGAATGCACAAGGCAAAGTTAACGGTGTCTCTTTCATTGGTCTACCCGTAGAAGAGGCGACACAAAACCTGTTCGAGTCATTGCGTTCTGTCTCATGGGGCGATACTGGCTATACCATCATCGTTGACAATGAAGAAGAGCATCAAGGCCAGTACTTACTGCACCCTACTAATGCTGGAGGTGATAAATCTATTGTGGATGTTGCCGACTACGACGGTAACAAACCTTTCTATCAGCTCTTTGAGCAGCCATCCGGCTTGATTCTCTACCCTTTTGAGTATCAAGGAACAGTGGGCGAAAAATACCTCGTCTATACCGAAGTCCCGGGGTGGAATTGGAAACTACTTGGCGGCACATTTATTAATGAAGTCACTAAAGGCAGTGACGAACTGCTGAAACTTATCGCGATAATCGCGACCTTGATTGCCGCCGCTACCATCGTCGTGTTAACGCTCGTATTGAACCGTACGTTGACGCCGTTAACGACTTTAAACGAATACATGATGCGCTTAGGAAAAGGCGAAGTCAGCTTACATATTCCAAACAACGGCAAACAGACTAAGAATGAAATCAGCAACCTAAATACCGGCGTTGCGAATATGGCTGCTCAATTGAATACACTCGTTGGAGAAATTCGTACGACCAGTGATCAAGTACAAAACAGCTCTAGCAGTGTGTCACAGGATGCTAGCCACAATCTGAGCCAATCTGACCGCCAGCAAGCACAGGTTGAGCAAGTCGTTACCGCTATTGAAGAGATGGCTACCTCGGCAGAATCTGTAGCGCAGCAAGTGAATAGCATTGCTGAAAATGTTCGCCTAGCCAATGAAGACAGCCAGAAAGGTTTAGAAGTCGTTGAAGGTGTGTGTATTGATGTTGCCCAGCTAAATGATCAATTAGACAAATCAGCATCGGCCATCGAGCAAGTGAGTTCTGATAGCGAAAGCATTCAAACCGTCACCAAAATGATTGATGACATCGCAGAACAAACCAACTTACTTGCGTTGAACGCTGCAATAGAAGCAGCGCGAGCGGGTGATCAGGGGCGTGGTTTTGCCGTGGTCGCTGACGAAGTAAGAACATTGGCTCATCGTACACAAACGTCAGTACAAGACGTAGTGAGCATCATCGAGAAGTTAAAATCTTCAACTAACAATGCCGTGAACCTGATGACACAAAGCCAATCAAATGCCAACCAAGTACTTGATAAAGCGCAAGAAGCAGGCACAGCCCTAGAGTCGATTGCCTCTCAAGTTGAATCTATTGCTTCTCAAGCTGAAACCATTGCTGCGACATCAGAAGAGCAAGCTCAGGTTTCTCAAGAAATAGCAGCGAACGCGCATGCGATCAGCGATTTGAACCAGCAAAGCC
>NZ_JBFRVX010001330.1:0-1226 GCF_041475345.1 Vibrio sp. 10N.222.48.A3
TGTCAGATCTCTCCGGGTTTTTATGATTATCTCGACATGGTTTCTTTATTGTTAATTTTGAAAATATAGTTTTCTTTTCTATGTTAATTTGTATTTCACTTGTGTTTACTTCTGTTGTTGGCCTGTTTCTATAAGGATGGCTTGATTTGATTTTCATGTCATTTAAGTTTATGTAAATAAAGGAAATAAATTAAAGATTACCCGCTCTATAAGAAAGGGTAATATCTAGTATTATTTTCCAGAGCATAGTATAAGTATGTCTACTTTGGTTGGTTGGATATTGATGATTATATTAGGGTGACATTGGGGAGTAATTTAAATGGTAATTTAATTACAACTAACCAAAGTGTAAATTATCTAGACTTGGGTATGACGTAAAATTTACGTAAGCGGTATGTTGATAGCATTTTCGCATCTACCACTTACATAATTATATTGTGCTTGGGGAATTTAATTGCTTTAGTAAGTAACCCCCTTAGAGTCGAGTTATCTACTAGACAAAAATCGCATTTCGACTTCATCGGGTGGGATAGGTTTGCTGAACAGAAATCCCTGTAAATATTGATATCCGCAACTGGTTAAGAAAGCTTTTTGTGTTTCAGTTTCGACCCCTTCCGCAACCACCATAAGCCCCAATTTTTCACAGATAGCATAGGTGGCTTGGACAATCGCTTCGCTCCCTTTATAGGTGCCATGGACGAAGCTTTTATCTAGCTTAACGGTACTAATTGGCAAGTCATGCAACATAGAGAGAGAAGAGTAGCCAGTGCCGAAGTCGTCAAGGTGTAGCTCAACGCCTAACGCTGAAATATCGTCTAATGCTTGTCTGACTTCACCGTGTTTGAAGATCATTGAGGATTCAGTGATCTCAAGGGCGATACTTTTAGGTTGTATGTTGTAGAAGTTGAGCATTGCCGATAGTTGCTCTGCAAAAGTAGTGTGCATCTGAATACACGAGATATTGATGCTCATTACCAATTCATCATCAAATTTTCGGTGCCATATCGACAGTTGCTTAAGTGCAGAGTTAAGGACCCACTTTCCGAGTGGAACAATCTGTCCAGTTTCTTCCGCTAGGCTAATAAACTCATCAGGCTTGATGTTGCCAAGATCTTTATCCGACCATCTTAGTAAGGCTTCAAACCCTTTAACTTTATTGCTATTGGTGTCCATTATCGGTTGGTAATGAAGATTGAGGTCATCACCTTCTAGTGCCAGAGTTAACC
>NZ_JBFRVX010001331.1:0-483 GCF_041475345.1 Vibrio sp. 10N.222.48.A3
GGTCTAGCATGCCTTAAAAGATGGCAAAACTACGGTTAACTGCTTTGAATGAGCGCTGAAATAAAAAAAGCACGTATGAAAACGTGCTTTTATATTAAAGGTTTTTCTCGAGAGTTTAGTGTTTTACTTCAAACCTATTTACCCAAGTCTCTAATTCGTTAGAAAGGGAAGCTAAAGTTTGAGTACTGTTATGGCTTTCCGTTACGACATCGCTCAGTTGGTTGCCACTTTCTTCAATCATATTGATACGCTTCGATATATCATCGCTTACCTGAGTCTGCTCAGCGGCTGCTGTTGCGATTTGATGGCTCATTGATGATATAGACTCTAATGCAATCACAATCTGTTGTAGCGCTTCAGAGGCATTCTGAGACTCTGCTACAGTACTTTCACTCGTTGCCGCACACACATTCATTGTTTGAATGGCGTTACGGGAACCTTCTTGAAGATTATTGATCATTAACTGAATCTCTTTGGTGCCTG
>NZ_JBFRVX010001332.1:0-672 GCF_041475345.1 Vibrio sp. 10N.222.48.A3
TGACTACGTTATTCTAGACATAAATCAATAAGGATAACGTAAACGATGAAAACTCAATGGACTTGCCTGAGTGCAATACTTGCATCAGCTTCATTCATTTCAACCTCGGCTATTGCAGATACCGATGTGTACCTGACCAATAACACGAGCCAAGTAATGACGATTCAAACCAATCACACGGGTACCGACCAGCTTCAATTCGGTGATGAGTGGCAGCAACATGTTGAGCAAATTGGCCCGTGGGAAACCCAAAAGCTGATCAGTTTCAACCGCTGGACAGGCGTGAAGTCCGGTAAGACATACAAGTTTGACACAGTAGTCTCAAATTCTATTGGGGAGAGCGTCACACTTAATCAAACCATGGAAGGACATTGGTACAACTCAACACTGCAACACGGTTTGAGCGCCGCAGACGTCGACTTAACACTGCATGATGATCGTAATATTCATCGTAATTCAACCGATGCTTTTGATGTGAACACTGAACTTGCCTTCAAAGCTGATAACACCGCTCGCTACGATGATATTTATTACACCATCACTCCACCAAAAGTGGATGAGCAACCAGAGCCAGATGCCAATACACTCAAAGTCATGACTTATAACATCTGGGCACTGCCTGCCATCGCTTCGCATATTGGTGACCGCTATGACCTGATCCCTCAATACGTA
>NZ_JBFRVX010001333.1:0-1143 GCF_041475345.1 Vibrio sp. 10N.222.48.A3
GCTACAGGTTCTTAGATCTTGTACTGATTTTTTAATTGGAAGAGAAACGTTTGCTTTTCCCTCGATTTCAAGCTTATCAGCAACTTGTGACTTTTGGTTGTAAGACCAGTTATAGCGACTGTTTTCTACGCAACTTTCGTTACAAAAATTCAACAAAATAGTTTTTTATACATTTTTCTTGCATAAAACCTCGAATTGAATAGAATAACCAACAAATGACAATTAATGCAGTATTGTGGCATGAGTATTCAAGTAAAGAGCATCAACAAATCATACGGTAATACCCAAGTTCTTCATGACATCAGCTTTGACTGTGAAAGTGGCGAAACCTTGGTATTGCTTGGCCCAAGCGGCGCGGGCAAGAGTTCATTACTGCGTGTATTGAACCTGTTAGAAATCGCGGACAACGGCGAATTAGACATTGCGAACGAGCAATTCGATTTTTCAAGCCAGATCCAAGAAAAGCAGGGGCTTAAACTTCGTCGTAAAGTTGGCATGGTGTTCCAACAATACAACTTGTGGCCACATATGACGGTGATGGAAAACTTAATTGAAGCTCCCACCAAAGTGGCGGGTTTAGATAAGCAAGAAGCCATCAAGCAAGCTCAAGAAGTACTAAAGACACTTCAACTTGCCGACAAAGCAGACGCTTGGCCACTTCAACTGTCTGGTGGTCAACAACAGCGTGTTGCGATTGCACGTGCGCTGATGATGAAACCGGATGTGTTGTTGTTTGATGAACCAACAGCGGCGCTTGATCCTGAGATCACCAACCAAGTTGTGAGCATTATTAAAGAGTTGAGTGGAACGGGCATTACTCAAGTGGTTGTGACACATGAAGTTGATTTCGCGAAGAAGATTGCTAGCCACGTTCTGTATCTAGAAAAAGGGTACATCGTTGAACACGGCACCAGCGATTCATTCGTTAACCCGCAGACACCCGAGTTTGCCGAGTATTTGACTCATTAAATCTGAGTTAACGCATAAGATTCACGTAACTCACTAGATTTAGCTAAACACAACATCGATTAAAACAATCAAATTATAAAAATGGCCACAGGTCAAAATCACACAGATTCGGAGTAACAAAATGAAAAAGATTCTACTAGCTTCACTTATCGGCCTTTCTTCTGCAGGCATGGC
>NZ_JBFRVX010001334.1:0-303 GCF_041475345.1 Vibrio sp. 10N.222.48.A3
TGAACTCAATAATTCAGATAAGGCTTTGGCATTTTGAAGTTGGAAATTAACTAAATCTGCTAGTGCCGCCATAATGTAACCTACTAATAACCTCGTGTACTTTAAGATAATAACTTTATTTAAAAGCTAATGTTTGCTTAAAGACCTTTTAATTCGTTTTCAAATTTCATCATGTTGTCGGCCAACTTTTCTGGATCAACAGTGTATGAGCCATTTGCGATCGCTTCTTTTATTGCCGCGACTTTCACTGAATCGAAACTTGGTTGTGCTGCCATCTCTTGATGGAGTTGACCAATCGCCTTG
>NZ_JBFRVX010001335.1:0-408 GCF_041475345.1 Vibrio sp. 10N.222.48.A3
GATTTGTAGGCCTGCAGCATCATCTTTTGCGCTATTGATTTTATAGCCAGAAGACAAACGCTCCATTGATTTTTGAGTACCTTCAGCCGCACTATTTAGGTAGCGCTGAGCCGTCATTGCAGACACATTTGTGCTTACATTAATCGCCATAGTTGATCTCCTTTAGGCATTTTTTCATGCACTTATGTGACTCTCACCTCACAAAAACACATGTTATTTTGTTTTATATACCAGTGTCTCTCTCACCTTACATTGGTACATATCATTTCTCTCAATCCCTTTAACGGCCCCTTAACTAGAAGCTTTAATAAAAAATGCATTTTTTTTCGTATTATTTTCAATGTTAAAAAAAACGTGAAGTAGATCATCATTTCCCGACTCGGTCATTCCCTACTGTGAGGAACGAAC
>NZ_JBFRVX010001336.1:0-490 GCF_041475345.1 Vibrio sp. 10N.222.48.A3
TACCTATAGGTAATTGTAGGTTTTCGAGATGTGCTTTTAACATAGTGTTTCTCCATATTTCTAGAGAGCGATGGTTAAGACAGTTAGTTTTTCTAGTGCTTTATATAATGGCTCATTTTTTGAATACTATTTACAAAATTTTGAATAAATTTGAAGTTAAACGAAATATTAGTTAAGGCGTTTTGTTTCATATGAAGCTAAAGGTCAGCTCTTTTCCTCCTTTGTCGTTTAGGTAAAACTGCATCCAACGCCAGTCCTTCTCCTTACAGGCCTTAAAAGTGCAGTGGATATTTTTTCCTTTAACAATATCGTTATCGCAGAAATCTATAAATGATTGAAAAGAGCGGCAGATCAGTGTTTCCATATTAGTAGTCCTTTTGAAAATTTATTCATATACACATCTCTAATTTATCTGTGTAGATGAATGAATTTTAATAAAAAATGATTATTAATAATTTTAGATTACCCATTTGGCAATGGCTAAAATTTA
>NZ_JBFRVX010001337.1:0-1523 GCF_041475345.1 Vibrio sp. 10N.222.48.A3
ATATTGATCTGGTTATAATCCGCACCAATCATCATTTGGTTAGAATCGGTTTCCCACACTAACTCGGATTGCATCGTCGTTGTGGTTCGAGGGTCATAACCGAAATTGTTCACGGTTTGAGAGACTTTATCTCCCGTCACAGTGCCTTGACGCGTGCCCTTTTGCTCAAGTTCGATATGATTGTATGCCGCTCGGTTTGTCCATACCCACTCGCTATTCAAGCGCCACTCATAATTAATGCCAACACGCAGGCTATCGGACTCTTGATAATCGTTAGTGCCACCGTAGAAAGAACTCTCAGAGACATCGACAGGTTTGCCATTTTTGGATGGAACACCACGATATGGCACCAGCTCTTGGTGTGCATATTCGACATCTAAGTCAACGGTATGCCCTTCAGCTGGCAGCACTCGAATGGTTGGTGCGATAAAGAAATCATTCGAATCGACATGGTTAACATACGAATCAGCCTGTCGGTGTTCCAGGTTAATACGTCCATTGACCTTATCTGAAAACGCCATTGAGCTATCCACCTGCCCTACAAATTGGCTGTTACTGCCAACACTGCCGTTCACATTGGTAAAATTGTCGCCATTCGCTCGCTTGGTGACTAAGTTAATGATACCGCCAGCAGAACCCCTACCATACAGAGCACCTGCAGGGCCTTTTACCACTTCAACACGCTCAATATTGGATAGGCTTCGATACGACTGTAAAGTTCCATCATCACGCATGCCATCACGATACATGTCATTCAGTGCATCAAAGCCACGAATAACGAACTGATCTCGACTGCCTTCACCTAAGGTATTATTGACACCAGCAACACCATCAAGAGCATCCACTAAACGGACCGCACCACGGTCTTCCATCTCTGTTTTAGTGACCACTGAAACGGCTTGTGGGACATCGAGCCATTCGACATCCGTTTTGGTACCCGATTGCGGCATGTGCTCCGCGTAGCCTTCGTACTGATGACCAATAACTTGCACGGTTTCATCCACCGTTACTTCTTCTGAAGCCATTGCATTCGACACGGTAGCCACTGTGGTTAATGCACCTCCAATTGCCAAAGCGAGGGGGGTGAAAGCCAATCTAACGTTCATATTCTAATTCCGGTTTAGTTTATAAATCACAATGGACGCGAATAAGAACAAATATCATTTATATTTGCAATATATATTTTACCGCCTACCCCTCCAGCACGATATGCAACATTGCTATTTACAAAATAATCAATAAAAACAAAATCATAAAAAGAACAAGCCTCTTAAGACATTGGATAATGTCGTATAAAAGTAGGTAAAAACGAGGTTCGACGGTTGGGAATACTCAGAAAAAGGACTTTTCGATAGGGAGAAAGACAGCAAATAAATAAAGGTTTGAGCCAGGTAACGGATGGGATTAATACCCTTTAGCACGGCGTGCCTATTAACTGGTCATACCTCAAAATAATGTTCAATAATTCAAGTCGACATCACTTAATGGCTAGCAAATATCGAAGTCTTAGATATGTTCATATA
>NZ_JBFRVX010001338.1:0-763 GCF_041475345.1 Vibrio sp. 10N.222.48.A3
ATATAAATCAGTGTTATAGTACGAATTAAATAATACATATCTAATAAGTAAGTAGACACATGGCTGGTCATTTCAATTCTATTTCAGGCTCTAAGCGAAGCCTTCATGTGCAAGTTGCACGTGAAATCGCTCGTGGTATTTTGTCGGGCAATTTGCCTCAAGGTTCTATTATCCCTGGTGAAATGGCTCTGTGTGAGCAATTTGGTATCAGTAGAACAGCATTAAGAGAAGCGGTTAAGCTTCTTACTTCAAAAGGTCTATTAGAATCTCGCCCTAAGATTGGTACTCGTGTTGTTGACCGCGCGTTCTGGAACTTCTTAGATCCACAATTGATCGAATGGATGGACGGTTTAGCTGACACCGACCAATTCTGCCATCAGTTTTTAGGCTTGCGCCGTGCCATCGAACCTGAAGCTTGTGCGTTGGCCGCTAAATTTGCGACTGCAGATCAACGAATTGAATTATCAGAAATTTTCCAAAAAATGGTGGAGATATCTAGCGAAGAGATTCTTGATAAAGAGCGTTGGCTAGATATTGATATGAAGTTCCATAGCCTAATCTTCAACGCAACAGGGAACGACTTTTACCTACCATTCGGCAATATCTTAACGACGATGTTTGTTAACTTTATTTCTCACTCTTCTGAAGAGGGAAGTACCTGCATTGAAGAACACCGCCAAATTTATGAAGCAATCATGGCGGGGAACAGTGATAAAGCGCGTCAAGCGTCAGCGAGTCACTTGCTAGAAACGAACCACAGGTT
>NZ_JBFRVX010001339.1:0-1345 GCF_041475345.1 Vibrio sp. 10N.222.48.A3
ATTACATACTGCTGTTCAGTTTACAGTGTAAATCCGGCCTTCTAATTTACACTGTAAATCTAATTAACAGCTCTACATATGCTCTGTCGTTCCAAATTTAGTGACAATCGTTGATCTACCTATTTACAGTGTAAATTTGATAGTAGAGTACCGACATCTTTTCTAAACTGTAGCTCAGCTTGTTTTCGTCCGACTAGATTAAACTGTTCGACACAAGTCCCCCACTCTTTCTGCTGCACGACTTTCGCGATAAGTAAGTCTGAAACAACGAAACCTGTATCGATTATAGCGTCAGGTTCAGCTATGTGAGCTTGATGACCATTACTCTGGAGAATCAAATTCAGGGCACTGAAACCAATGCTGTCGTAACTATTACCACCATCGACATAATTCCTGAGGAGTTGGATTTCAGACTCTGCTATAGATTCCGCTTGCCTTGGCAATAATGCGCGCACCATATCAACCTCGAGAGAAGCCAAAGAACCAGAAGTGAGAAAACAGAAACTACGTTCAAAGTGACTTATCAGATTGTAGATCCAATTCTGTGCGTTTTCATTAAGTGGCTTAACCATCAATACCGAGTGACAGCCGCTTGCTTGATCGCGCTGGTGGCCAATGTGCATAGGTACAAAATCGTTATCGCGCCAGAATGAAATTAATTCACTGGTCGCGCCAAAGCTCGTTGCTAAGTAATCCGCCTGATTAGTTTGCTTTGACAACTGCCCCAACATCCAACGACCAATCCCCGAACCTTGATGACGTGTTGAAACGGCAATACGCATAACTCGAAGGCAACGACTGCTCGCCGCTTGCGTACAACCCAGTTGGTTTGCGAGTAATACTGGAGCTAGGTGACCTTGAGGTCTTCGTTTTCCAAGTTGAATCTGAGCAATCAGATCGCTATCCAACCCACCTTCTTCAGTTACCAACATACAACCTAAACATTCGTTTTTCTGCCAAGCAGCGTACAAACGGATTGCTGGATTGTTGAGAAACTGCATTAGATCGTTTGGTGACGTTTGATAATGAGCGTCAACAAGAAGAGAAAAACATTGCTGTAGCGGCTCCGGATTCGCCAAGCATTCTGCCTTTGATAACTCGACCAAGCTCAGTTGGTTGATTGCCAGATCAGAAAAGCTATCTAACTCATGAATCACCGAGTCACTTAGCGACGCGTCGTTACCAAGCAGGAAGCAATCAAACAACCAGCGCTCTAGTGGATCATTGCGATTCCAACGAATGGGCTGATCGAGCTTAAAACCTTTCCACCCTGGGCGATGATCTGAAAGCCAAGACTCGAACTTAAGTCCAAACCCTCTCCCACTCCCCTCGTATCCGTGAACGG
>NZ_JBFRVX010001340.1:0-651 GCF_041475345.1 Vibrio sp. 10N.222.48.A3
TCATTTTTCTGATTACTATTATAAAATACAATATGAATTTAAATAAAATGAAAAGTGAAAATGAAAGTTGCAGTTGTCATTCCTTGCTTTAAGGTGAAAAATCAAATTTGTAAAGTCTTAGATTCTATCGGGAATGAGGTGGATAAAATTTATGTTATCGACGATTGTTGCCCGGCAGCTAGTGGTAAGTTTGTTCTTGAAAACAATAAAGATACTAGAGTCCAAGTGATTTTTAGTGAAGTCAACTCTGGAGTTGGTGGCGCAGTGATGAAAGGGTATATTGAAGCCCTAAAAGATGGTATGGATATTATTATCAAAATTGATGGAGATGGACAGATGGATCCTACATTGATACCAAAATTCATAAACCCAATAATACAAGGGCATGCAGATTACACAAAAGGAAATAGATTTAATAGAATTGAGTCTCTTATTCTTATGCCTACAATAAGAAAGTTGGGGAATGCAATATTATCATTTGTCAATAAAGTGTCTAGCGGTTATTGGAAGGTAATGGATCCAACTAATGGCTACACTGCTATCCATCGTTCAGCTCTTTTAGAACTACCATTAAATAAAATTAGCCAAAGATATTTTTTCGAAAGTGATATGCTATTTCGTTTGGGTACGATTAGAGCTGTTGTTCAAGAT
>NZ_JBFRVX010001341.1:0-1906 GCF_041475345.1 Vibrio sp. 10N.222.48.A3
GATCTTGGCCTAGCCTACTCAGGTGAAGACCTAGGGGAAAATAAAGGTAGCGCAGACCAAATCCTTGCCGGCCTAGCGTATTCTCTAGACAACCTGTACTTAGCTGCAACTTATTCAACAGGCGACCTAGATGATAAAGCGACAGGTACCGATGCTAAGTCATTCACTGCTATGGAATTTGCAGCGCAATACAAATTCACCAAGCAAGTATCTGCTGCAGTCGTATATACTTACCAAGAAGATGAAATCAACAGCGGAGCAAAAGTAGACGCTGTCGACGGTATTGAATTAGCTGGTTACTACAAACTAAACAGCAATTTCCGCACATACCTTTCTTACTACGTTAATGGTTTAGACGAAGTTAAAAATGCAAAAGGTATCGTGACAGCTGGTGAAGACACACTTCGCCTAGGTGTCCGCTACGATTTCTAATCTAAATCGACTTTAGATAGAGACTAGAAAGGTTGGGCGGTTGCTCAACCTTTTTTCATATTCAAATATTCTGACCAACTTCATCAATGCTTTTTCTGGTTAAGTGGTGCTAAATCCGTATCATAGGTGAACCACATCAAATAATTAGAAGCATCATGTCACAACACCATCCGATCCAAGGCGCTAGCTGGATGCTAACCGCAGGCTTAGCCTTTGCCGTTATTAATAGCCTAACTCAAGTCGCTAGCATTCATTTCGGACTTACTTCTACCACCGTTGCCGTCATTCAATACGCCATCGCGTTGTTCGCTATTCTTCCTTATCTGAAAACGCTGGGCATTCGCCGCGCGCTAAAAACCGACAACCTAAAGTTGCACGTATTCCGTGTCTTCTTGTCTGTTATTGGTATTCAACTTTGGATATGGGCATTGGCTTACCCAGTACCTATTTGGCAAGGCATTGCCCTTCTCATGACGTCGCCATTGTTTGCAACCATAGGCTCAGGACTTTTCCTCAAAGAGAAAGTTGGGGCTGCTCGCTGGGGCGCGACCTTAGCCGGCTTCGCTGGTGCGATGGTGATTCTAGAGCCGTGGGCAGAAGACTTTAACTGGGCAACACTGTTACCGGTTGGCGCGGCTTTCTTCTGGGCATGCTACTCACTCATGGTGAAAAGACTCTCTTCGCAAGACAGTCCTTCAACCATGGTGGTGTACTTGCTGCTATTGATCACACCATTTAACATCCTGCTTGCCGCGCCAGATTGGCAGACTCCAAGCGGCGGTACAATTTGGGCTATCTTGATTGTTGTCGGTGTTATGACGGCACTCGCTCAATGGGCAATTGTAAAAGCCTACTCAGTTGCTGATGCTTCGTTTGTGCAACCTTTTGACCACGCGAAATTACCGTTAAATGTTCTAGCGGGTTGGATTGTATTTAGTTGGGTTCCACCGGGTCGTTTATGGCTAGGGGCTGCTATTATTATTGCGTCAGTTGCATTTATTACCCATTGGGAAACGAAAAAACCGGCGAAAATAAAGAAAGTTTAGGATCGATGAAATAAATAGTTCGACTGTCCGTTCTATATGGATAAGAGAATTCAAACGAGGCCGTAAGCATGAAGAAACCAGTCAAGATTACACTATACCGTTGGGCAGGCAGCTGGGGTCCATTTAAAGTTAATATCCCATGTGGGGAATGTACCCTTACCAAAGACATTCTTAAGGATACTTTTGAGAATGAGTTATCAGATGTCGATGTCGAACTGGAAGTGAAAGATTGGTTGTCTCACTGGTGGGAGCCGCTAAAACTGGGTTCTTGGCATGCTCCAATCCTTGTTGTTGAAGGCAAGGTTGTAAGCCAAGGCGAAGCGCTTAACCGCGGTGTGTTAGTTCAATCCGTGATCAAAGAGTGGACCAAACGCGACAGCCTAAAAGGCAACATCGTTTATGGTAAAGCGACCTGCCCATTCTGCGTT
>NZ_JBFRVX010001342.1:0-3077 GCF_041475345.1 Vibrio sp. 10N.222.48.A3
CATCATTATGTATAACCCTTTTACTCTTTTAAATCATGGAATTGTTTCAAGAATCAGAAAAACAACTAGTTGAGTTTATTTCGCAGCGCCTTTGAAGGCTAGATGGAATAAAAAGAGGAGCGCTGAGGCTCCTCTTTTATCGTAGGCCGCAGTGAACTTTATCGTTAGTACATAGACTTAACGGCTAGTCCACGCGCTTAAAGTTAGGCAATAAGGTTTCTGGCTGTTGCGCTACAAATGCTTTACTTGGTGAGTAAGCGCGGAAGTAAACAAACCAGTTTTCATCTTCTCGGGTTTGCACCCAATTCGCTTCATTTACACCAGCAGGCTTAGTTGGCGAGAAGTGGAAGGTGTAATTGCCTTGCGAATCTTTAACTGTCCCTTCAATGTTAGAACCCACGTCGGCACGCTCAATTTCGTTGTCGATGATGGCGCGGTTCTCGACGTTGTAGACAGTGATGGTCCAGAATAAATCGGCGAAATTTACATCTCCATCTAGCGTCAAAGTATAGTGGTTACTGCCATTTAGCCCTTTGCCATTGTCGTCACGGTAGTTGTCTAGGTAGATCTGTCCCCAACCGCCGTTCTCAAATCCATGCATTGCAATGTCGTTAGTGACGGCTTCATAAAACCAAGCTGCACGTCCATCGAGGTCCATACCATAGTGACGGTCTTGGTTTGGTGTTGAAGCCGTTGCGATTTCCCACGAATTCCCTTCTTTGCCATAAGCCGCGTGTGGTAGACGTTCAGTCTTGTTGAAATCGATGTTTTTAACCATAGCTTCACCCATGATTACAGCTTGTTCTAAGATGTCACGCTGCTGAGCTGATGGAGTAAATGCTTTGCCTTTTTCAATACCTAGTGGGCGTAACATGTCGTGCATCATGCGGTCGCGCTCTGCTACAGGTTCGGCTTGGATCGCTTCATTCAAGGTCTCCCAAAATGCCATACCACGTGGGTGCTTAGCATCGTCACCACGTTCAGGGAAGTTCACGCCTTTGCTACTGAGCGGCTTGCCGTTAAGGTCAGTAATTTTTAATGCTTCTAAGTCTTTCATACGTTGCTGATCTGACTTAGCCATTAAGCGAACACCCAAGAAAACATTATTGGTATCAGACTCAAATACTTTTGCGCCTTTTGGCAGGTTACTCGGCGTTTCAGAACCTTTCGCTTTTACCACGTAGACGCCCGGCTCAGTCATCTGAGAAATACCGATTTGCCACATGGTGTGTACCGCGCCACGCAGTTCATTTGTGGGTATTTCTATAACAACGGGCTCTTTCTCTACGTTAAACCAAGTAATCGCGTAAGGCGTAGAGGTATTGTAAGTTAAACCTCCTAGCTTAGATTCATGAGACTCAACATAAGTAATTTGACCATCCTCTGCCCCCATGTCGGCATAGGCTTGTTTCCATGCGTAGTTTGACACCAAAGGCACGGACCAAATGTAAGCTTGTGACGCGCGTTGATAGTCCATCAGTTCAAACAGTTTTGCAGAGCTTTCTTGTGTTGGAATGCCATGAAGAAAGTCGGTTTCGAAAGTAAAGTCACCTGCACGCGTTTGGATCGTTTCTGTCGCATCACCGTTGCCTGCTATCGCTGTGGCTGAAAACAAGGCTGTTACAGAAACTAGCATGGCAGCTGAGCGTAATGGGCAAGTGAAACTACCAACAAAGGCTTTAGATATCATATTCATAATGTGTCCTCAAAACTCAAAATTATTCGTCAAAACGGGAATGGCTCGTGGAACAGAAATCATTGGTTCAAACTGAAAGAGCTCATCCAAGCAGAAAGTGACTGCTTAAAACTGATAGTTAAATTCGATGCGGTGATCACCGTCTTCGATACTGGTGTTTTCTGTCCAATTTGCAAAATAACGAACGTTCGCCCTTGGGTTAATCTGGTAGCTCGCAGCAAACTCATGTGCGAGTACAGAATCACTGCCCTCGAATCCATAATCTTTGAACGTTGATGAACCAGACATCGTGCCTAAATACATAGGGTTATAGTTCAACCAAATCTTGTCGGTAAGTTGCATTTTTGCGTACATACCCGCCACGTAGAAAGTGCCGTGCATGTTGTAGCGATCACGAAGTTGATCCGCGTCGAGGTTGCCTCCAGAGCCTTCAACCAACTCCTCACCTGCAGCAACACCGACACCCGCAAGCGGATAGAAATTAAACATGCCCATTTGTGGAAGAGCCTGTATAAAGCTGTATGACGCACTACCTTGATTACTATCGAAATCCCAAGACATATCGACTTGTGTGCCTCGACCATTGGTTAAGTCTACGCCGAAGTTTCTGAAACGAATCGAATCGATACTGTCACCTGCGCCTCGGTCATTCCAACCAATGGCTTCACCAGCGATGCCTTTGACTTCGAAGACATTCATACCCATGGTCGTATCGCTACCAGTGTCATAGGTTTGCCCGATTTTCAGGTTTAAGCCTTTGTCTGTGTAACCGAAGCCACCTTGTGTATAGACGGCTAACGGGTCTGACATATCTTGAATTTCGGCTTCTTCCGCGAACGCGACACTTGCCAGAAACAAAGGAGTTAGAGAAAGGATTGAACGTTGTAATAACATAGATGCCTCATAAATTTATCTCACTACATCCGTGTACTGCGTGAAGGTGAGGTAACTATACAAAGTGGACATCGTTAAGTTAATTCATATAAACTTAACCATTCGTTAAGTATTGGTTTATGGTTTGGATATGAAACTGAATAACGTCGATTTGAACTTATTGAAAGTGTTTGTGGTGGTGTATCAGGAAAAAAGCTTGCGCAAAGCAGCTGAAAAGCTGTTTGTCTCGACACCAGCGGTAAGCCAAAGCGTCAAAAAGCTTAAGGAATCATTAGGTGAAGAGCTATTTGTTTTGTCCAATAAGCAGTTTCTCCCGACGCCTTATTCTGATGAACTGTATCGACGTGTATTTCCACTATTGGACGGGTTGGTCACGGCGATAGAAGAGGGTAAACAGTTTACTCCTGCCGAACTAAGCGAAGATTTTAAGATAGAGGCGAACCCGCACCTTTTGCCTTGGTTAACACCCTCTCTGTTTCATCAACTC
>NZ_JBFRVX010001343.1:0-803 GCF_041475345.1 Vibrio sp. 10N.222.48.A3
GTTACGACGTTACCGTTTAAAAGTAATAATCCATGACTCGGTAAGCTGCTAATAGTCACGAACTGTAACGCATCGCCATCTTGATCACTGTAACCAAATTCACTGGTGGTAAAGGTTCTGGTGATGTCTTCATTTGTAGAAACAGTTTGCCCTGTCACCGTTGGCGCATGTTGTAGAGGAGGGGTGACTTCAATAGAGAGAGAGTTTTGAGAAGAGTCTCCTATTGGGTTACCCCCATCATCACCGACACGATAAACCATACTTGGCACTTTACCTGTAAAGCCAGCTTCCGGGGTGAAGGTATAATGACCATTCGCTTCGATCGCGAGTGTACCGATACCGGCCATAGTATGTGGTTGCCCAGGCCTTACCGCGACATAACCTGACACGGGGTCCTTTATTTGAATATCTTGCAACACCAGATGTGCGTTGGAATCGGTGTCTGTTGCTGCACCACTCAATCCTTGATCCGTCCCAGAGCCAGTAAGTAGATTCCCTTCAACTGGACCACTATGTTGAACACCAGAATCACTGAGGCTGTGTAGAGTAGGAGCGTCAGTAGTCCCGTTAATAGTGACGGTAATTGAATGCTTGGTACCGTCTTTTGATGTGACTTCAATGCTATCTGTGAGTGTTTGTCCATTGTCTAAGTCTTGAATCTGCGTACTCTTGTTGTCTGCTTTATAAACCCATGTCCCAGTACTAGTGATGTCGAAATGACCATAGGTTCCATCCAGAGATATTTTCGGTTGCCCCTTAAGATCTAATGCAGCTTCGCCATGACCATCAGCGTCAGAAACAAT
>NZ_JBFRVX010001344.1:0-465 GCF_041475345.1 Vibrio sp. 10N.222.48.A3
TCACGGTGGTGGTGCATTCTCTGGTAAAGATCCATCAAAAGTTGACCGTTCTGCAGCTTACGCAGCTCGTTACGTTGCGAAAAACATCGTTGCTGCTGGTATGGCTGACCGTTGTGAGATTCAACTGTCTTACGCTATCGGTGTTGCAGATCCAACATCTATCATGGTTGAAACGTTTGGTACTGAGAAAGTAGCGCACGAAATCATCATTGAAGCAGTTCGTCAAAACTTCGACCTACGTCCATACGGTCTTCAAGAGATGCTGAACCTTCTTCAACCTATCTACAAGCAGACTGCTGCATACGGCCACTTCGGTCGCGAAGAGTTCCCTTGGGAAGCAACTGACAAAGCCGCTATCCTTGCGGACTTCGCAGGCCTGTAAGCATTACGCAACACGCTTAGCTGAAACGTAATTTTAAAAGCCTCTGTTCTCAGAGGCTTTTTTCTTTCTATTCTTCTATTCTT
>NZ_JBFRVX010001345.1:0-1044 GCF_041475345.1 Vibrio sp. 10N.222.48.A3
GGGGTACTCAACCCTGTGCCGATTGCGCCTACCTTTGGTGATAAGACAGACTTTACTCTGGCTGTGAACTTAGGCGGCGAACCTGAAATTGTTCAACAGGAAGTGACACCGGTTTCCCTACCAACAAAAGAGAGTAACCTGCATGAGAAGGTTGTTCATTTTATCGATAATCTCGGTAGCAGTGTAAAAAGCAAAATGAGCTTCAATTTTGCAGCCTACGACATTGCCAACCAAGCGTTTGATGCGATGCAATCGACCATTGCTCGTCAAAAACTGGCCGCTTATCCCGCCGATATTACGCTTGAGATCCCACGTAATGCCTGTGGCACCTTAGAGTTTGATCGCTCACAAGAGATGATAGACAGAGGCTACCATTTGGCACAGGCTAAACTGGGCAATCGACTTTAATGTATTTGCTGCTGAATGAGAGTATTTATGGAAACTGAACTAAAAGAGCTTGAACTTCAAGAGCTTATGGCAACAAAAGATGTCATCGTGCTCACCAGCTCAGAAGCAACTGCCGTATCTTGGTTGATAGAGTGTTATCAAGAGAACGCCGATATCCAGATTATCGAGAACGCACATCAGCTAGATACTGAAGCGGTTTTGGCGCAATGCCGAAGCAGCCTGAGTGAAAATAAAAAGGTCATACTTACCGCGCAGTTTCGTAGCCAGCTCCCTATCATCAACATCGCTTCACTGTGTAATGAGAAGCGCAAGTCATTGATCAATATTGAGTTGTTAGGCTGGGACGAAGAAACTCGTCTTCCTCAGTCTTATAGCAGTTTCTAGGTTATAAGAATTTCTAGCTTATAACGGTTTCTAGTTAACCGCATTCGCTATATAGCAGCAGTTTTAGGTAGCAGACAATGTAAGCGCATTACTTCAAATGTCTGCCGCCATCAAGGTGCAAAGTTCTTCCTGTCATGTAGTGACTGGCCAACACAAACTTGATGCCATCTATTATTTCCTCAAAGCCCGCTTCTGTGGGAATCAGAGCTTTCTGCAGCGCTTTGGTCTTGTATGCCTCATCGTCATGCTCAT
>NZ_JBFRVX010001346.1:0-930 GCF_041475345.1 Vibrio sp. 10N.222.48.A3
AGGTAAAGGCGTGATCTGATTAACTCCAACAAGAAACAAGTACACAGCCTTAACTTTTATAGGTTGAGATGAGTGTGGCAAATCAAAGCCTTGTAACTTTGCCATTTTAGAACCGACTTCCAGAGCTTTCTTTAGCAATTTATCTTCATTAATGATCTTCGCGGTTTTCGACATATCATCTCCATCATCTTAATCGAATGAACACTGAGTATATCAAACCGAAAGACTCACAAGATTACTTCGCTCTCAGTTTGACGAGTCGCTTTGATAAATTGCAGGTTACGGACTCCAAATACGGAAAAGCCCAAAGTTGTTAGCTTTGGGCTTTTCTTCTAACTGCTGTGGTTAATTACGACAGAGTGATACGACAACCGAGTTTTACAGCGTGATATGCAGAATTGGAAAATCAATCAGGCATCACAACAATACCCATGGTTTCAAGCAACTGATCTTGTTGCCAAGCGACAATCTTAATCCCTGTCGTATCCACTTTACGAGGGTCTAACCCTTCTAATTCCGCATGACACAAGTTAGCCCCCTGCATACTGAATTGCCCCCATACATCTTCGGAGAACACGCCTCGGCTGAGATCAGACTCTTTCAGTGACGCACCGCCAAGGTAAGTCCCTATCCAGCGGTTTTCAAACAACTCACACTTTTCCAAGCAGGCCTGCTCCAAGTTGGCGTATGACAAGTTACAGCCCGTAATATACGCAGAGCAAAAGTACATCCTATTGCTTACTTGATTGGCAAAGTTAGCACGAGTAAAATTCGCTCCTTTTAAATCGCATTCACGCAGCTCAATCCCATAGCAATTCGCATTACTAAAGTTCGCCATCGCCAACTGGCAATTCTGGAAACTTGCGTCTCGTAAATCGGCAATATCAAAGTGGCACCCCTCAATATCGCCTTGTTCAATAAACTTACAGT
>NZ_JBFRVX010001347.1:0-275 GCF_041475345.1 Vibrio sp. 10N.222.48.A3
TTATATACTTTAGTTTTGTTACCCAGACAACTCTGGGATATGGTGAAATGACGCCGACTAGTGTTTTTTCAAAGTATGTAGTCATTGCTCAATCTATTATTGGAATATTTTATATGGGTGTAGCTGTTTCTGTTACGCTGGGAGTTATCTTAGAAAATGGAAACAATCGAAAAATGGGCTAACGGTAAAGTTGGCATTAGTGCTTGAATCTGTATACATAACTAATAAGGATTAAGGTGTTGCGTAGCCAACACTAAATCCCAAGTGTTGAACAA
>NZ_JBFRVX010001348.1:0-653 GCF_041475345.1 Vibrio sp. 10N.222.48.A3
TCTAATTCATCTAATTCAGCGTTGGCTTTTTGTTCAAAATCTTCAACCATAGTTAAGCCATTGTCTGCTTTAATGTATGCCCAGTCTTCAGTAACATTTAACTTCCATTCATAATCATTGGCTGGAAAGCCATTCGCTAAGATCTGAGTCGAAATAACGAGTGCAAGTACAAATGTTTTTTTCATTTCCCTGTGTTTCGATTGTCAGTTTTGTCTTTATTTTCAAGATTATATACAACAGGACTAGCGAGCGTGACTGCAAAATCGTGGTATAGGATAGTTAGAAACTATCAAAATATAACAATGAATTTAATCTATGGCCTAATTTCATTGTAAATGTAAGAAGTCACGCTGTCTTTGAAAGTTGACCAACTAAAACAGCATGACTGGGGGTTCTTTGTTTAGGAATGAATACTAATTCCTGAATACAGCTCGCTCATCGTTAAAGAATCAAAAAACAACGTAAAAAATCACGTTCTTTCCCTATGAATAATATTTAATTTTCGAAAACACACCTAAATACGAACACTCTTCAGAAACTCCACAGAAAAAATTAAATCATACACCAACCAAGCCATTCAAATCGGACTAAAACAATGGGCATTTAGGACTTAACATCTTATTTATTAGAATCTTAAATAATAACAAATATAA
>NZ_JBFRVX010001349.1:0-233 GCF_041475345.1 Vibrio sp. 10N.222.48.A3
ACTGTCCGTTTTGTATGGTGTATTTTTTACAAACAAAAACACCGAGCATTGGCTCGGCGTTTAAAATATTTCTAATGTAGCTTTCCGTTCAAGCTACCTTTCGTGCACGCTAAACGCTAAATGATGCGCCACAACCACATGTTGTTGTCGCGTTCGGGTTGTTCACAAAGAAACGTGCGCCTTCTAGGCCTTCAGTGTAATCAACCATGCCGCCCATTAAGTACTGTAGGCTC
>NZ_JBFRVX010001350.1:0-1615 GCF_041475345.1 Vibrio sp. 10N.222.48.A3
GAATTTGTACTACATCGTCTGCGTAACCGTTGTTGAATAGGAAACGGTCCGTTACTAGGAATGCGCGTTTCTTACCTTCTAGGTCGCTCATAGCGATTGGAAGGCTGCCACGACGGAAGTAGATAGACTTAGGTAGTTTGTGCCACAACATATTTTCAGCTCGCTTCGCTACAGTTTTCTTGTTGATAAGGTGCTTAGGACCTACGTTCTCAGAGATAGAGTTACCACCCCATGAACCACAACCAAGAGTTAGAGAAGGTGCAACGTTAAAGTTGTACAGGTCACCGATACCACCGTGAGTAGTCGGGATGTTGATTAGGATACGAGCCGTCTTCATCTTGTCACCGAAGTAACGGATGCGATCTGCGTTTACGTCTTGGTTAGTGTAAAGACCAGATGTGTGACCGATACCACCGATTTCAACCATAGTTACTGCTTGAGCAACAGCGTCTTCGAAATCGTCTGCGCGGAATAGACCTAGAGTTGGAGACAGTTTCTCGTGAGCAAATTCGTCATCGTAAGAAACTTTACCAAGGCCTTCACCTACAAGTACTTTTGTATCAGCAGGAACTTTAACACCCGCCATTTCAGCGATTGCAGGAGCAGGTTGACCTACGATTTTAGCGTTTAGGTTGCCGTCGATAAGAAGAACTCTACGTACTTTATCTGCGTCAGCTTTAGATAAAACGTGAGCTTTGTGAGAAGCAAAACGCTCTTTAACTTCGTCATATACTTCGCTAACTACGATTGCAGCTTGCTCAGAAGCACATACAACACCGTTATCGAATGTTTTAGACATAAGGATAGATGCTACTGCACGTTTGATGTCAGCTGTTTCATCGATAACTACAGGAACGTTACCAGCACCAACACCGATAGCAGGCTTACCAGAAGAGTATGCTGCTTTAACCATGCCTGGACCACCAGTAGCAAGGATAAGTGCGATACCGTCGTGCTTCATCAGCGCGTTAGAAAGCTCTACAGATGGTTGGTCGATCCAACCGATGATGTCTTTTGGTGCACCCGCTGCTACAGCTGCGTCTAGAACAAGCTTCGCTGCGTCATTAGTTGAGTTCTTTGCACGTGGGTGTGGCGAGAAGATGATGCCGTTACGTGTTTTAAGAGAGATTAGAGATTTGAAGATTGCTGTAGAAGTTGGGTTCGTTGTTGGAACGATACCACAGATGATACCTACAGGCTCAGCGATAGTCATTGTGCCTAGGCTTTCATCTTCATCAAGAATGCCACATGTTTTTTCGTCTTTGTATTTGTTGTAGATAAATTCAGATGCAAAGTGGTTTTTGATAACCTTATCTTCAACAATACCCATTCCAGATTCAGCAACTGCTTGTTGTGCAAGTGGGATACGAGCGTGGTTAGCAGCAAGAGAAGCTGCGCGGAAGATTGCGTCTACTTTCTCTTGAGAGAATGTTGCAAACTCTTCTTGTGCTGCTTTAACGCGTGCTACTAGAGCATCAAGTTCCGCTAAGTTAGTTACAGGCATGGTGGATCTCCTAAAATAATAAATATTAAAAACTTTTTATTAATTTCGCTGCTTGCTTTTAACCTCAAACAACAACGTTCTTAGTAAATTGCTTTCAGGACTGAGTATATT
>NZ_JBFRVX010001351.1:0-1470 GCF_041475345.1 Vibrio sp. 10N.222.48.A3
AATTATGAATTAGTTGATAATATTGAAAATTATTTAAATGCAAATAATAGTAATTATCATTTAGATCCAATATCATCTTTCGCAAATCAAGATGATATTATGGAACTAAGGTAACTATCAGATGTATAAGCAATCCCTACTCTCTGCTTCAATCGTTTTAGCGCTTTCATCAACATCAGCCTTTGCTGAAGATTATGCCCTATTTGACGAGGTTGTTGTATCAGCAACGCGTACTGAACAAAACAAAGAAGACGTTTCAAGCTCAATTGAGTCTGTATCTGCAAAAGATATAGATAATCAAATGTCTAGCGACATAAAGCAAGCTCTTCAATACACGCCAGGAGTAGAAGCTCAAGGCGGTGGCCGTTTTGGTATTTCAGGCTTTAACATCCGCGGTGTTGAAGGTGATCGCGTTAAACTTATGGTAGATGGAGTTCAACAACCTACACCATATAACCCTGGCGCTTCTGAGCAACGTAAATATTCGAATGCGATCGAAGTCGATACATTAAGTGTCATAGAGGTGAATAAAGGCCCTGCTTCTACGCTTTACGGTTCAGATGCCATTGGTGGTGCAGTACTGCTAAGAACTAAAAATCCAGAGGATATGCTTAGAACTGACGGGGATGAAAACCGTTTTGGCATCAAATCTACCTATACATCTGCAGATGAACAGTTCAAGAACACAGTTTCTTGGGCGATGCGTAAAGATAAGTTAGAAACGATCGTTATGGCGACATACGCTCAAGGCCACGAGACAGAAACTCATTCATCAGGAAGCGAAGTTCAAGGTCCAGATCGTGGTGCAGAGAACCCAGCAGATACGGAATTAAGTAATATCCTAGCCAAAGCATTCTACAATGTATCAGATTCAAATAAGGTTGGTATTACGGTTGAGCATTACCAACGTCAATATGATGAAGATGAGCTAAACTACAATGGCTATCAGCTTATGCCGGGCTTTGTATATACTGATAATTACAACAAAGACACCAACAAACGTTTTCGTGCAACATTGGAACAACAGCTTAAGCTAAGCTCTTCAATTGCTGACTCTTTAGACTGGTCTCTAAGTTACCAAGACTCAAGTACTCTGAATAAAAACTACGATACAACTCGCTTCAACGGACGTCGACTTCGTGAGCGTGATGCTTCTGATGTAAACATGCAAGTTGATACACAGCTTTCTAAGCTAGTGAATATTGATGGTGCGGATCACGAGTTCACATATGGTTTCACCTACCTGCAGAATGACTTTGAACTAGAAAACTACGACCATAAATTTGATCGAGGCACTGTTACACCGGGTAGCACTGGTATACCTGATGCAGAAATAACGCAATGGGGTGTGTTTGTTCAAGACCAAGCATTTTTCATGGAAGACAAGTTGATTGTAACTGGCGGTCTTCGTTATGACTCATTTGTTGCTGACCCATCAACGGATGAAGGCTACAAGACTCAATACGAGAA
>NZ_JBFRVX010001352.1:0-445 GCF_041475345.1 Vibrio sp. 10N.222.48.A3
GGGATTAGAGCTCAATTCGAAGATAGACAAAATCGCGATTTATGGTGACAAAAGCTGGCAAGAGTTTGCTTCAAAAGTCGGAAGCTGGTTTGTGTCTGGCGAGATCAAGTCATTCGAAGACCACGACTCTGCACTTACGTGGCTAGTCGATTGATTCCATGCACGGACAGCTCGAGAGCAATCCGTAAACAACGCTAATGACAGTTGATGAGCATTGTCTCGAACGCTGTCATTTTTCGTTTTGGTTATGATATTTCCTAATCGATTCAATAGAGTATATTCATTCCAGCGTGTAACATAGGTAGGCTTTGTTTGGTCGAGACTAGTAGCGCGGCCAGATTCAGTAATAACGAGAACTAAAACAGAAATAAGGTCTAACGACATGCATAAGGTAATTGATAAGCTGGCTTGGATATTCATCAAAGACGGCAAGCTGTTGATGGTG
>NZ_JBFRVX010001353.1:0-417 GCF_041475345.1 Vibrio sp. 10N.222.48.A3
ATCAATATCATCGAAAAAAACCTGATGATGCTCTGGTGCTTCCCGCCTTAAGAGATCCGTCGCCAATTGAATACGGCTTAGCGGTGTGCGGACTTCATGTGGAATCGCTTGAGCAAATATATGACTTTGTTTTACTTTGCTCTCAATCTCCTCAGCCATGAAGTTAAAACTTTTGGCTAGCTCAGACACTGGGTGTATATCATCTACGTCAGAGCGAGTACTCAGCTTCCCCTTACCAAACTGCTTCTGTTTCTCAACAAGTAACTCTATTCTTTCTTGAAAACGCCTAACAGGTAAGTAAACACTTGCGCCAATAGCGAAGATAACGGCCAACAAAAGCCCAATAAGAAAGTTTCTTTCTGAATCTTCATACCACTCAATTTCAGGTGAGAAGAAATCGCCTACCTCACTGAACGC
>NZ_JBFRVX010001354.1:0-1865 GCF_041475345.1 Vibrio sp. 10N.222.48.A3
TGGCGCTATTTTTGTTGATTTAGTGGGAGGCGCAGTCGGTCACAGACGTAAGTTTGGTGGTGGTAAAGGTCAGGCAATTGCTAAAGCGGCAGGTTTAAACAAAGGTGCAACGCCAACTATTCTTGATGGTACAGCAGGCTTAGGGCGTGACGCATTTGTATTGGCTTCGTTGGGCTGTAAAGTGCAGATGGTAGAGCGACATCCAGTTGTGGCTGCATTATTGGATGACGGCCTGCAGAGAGCAAAAAAAGACCCAGATATCGGCGGTTGGGTTAGCGAACGTATGAAGTTGATTCACGCTTCAAGTCACGATGCGCTGGATAAACTTAGCAACGACCCTAACTTCGAACAGCCTGATGTGGTGTACCTCGATCCTATGTACCCACACCCAGAGAACAAGAAGAAGTCGGCTTTGGTTAAGAAAGAGATGCGAGTATTCCAATCTTTGGTTGGCGCCGATCTGGATGCCGATGGCTTGTTTGAGCCTGCGATGAAGCTGGCAACTAAGCGCGTTGTGGTCAAAAGACCGGATTACGCAGCATGGTTAGACGAGCAAAAACCGAGCATGGCAATCGAAACTAAAAAGAACCGTTTTGATGTGTATGTGAAAGCATCAATGACTTAGAGACACGCTAAGAAAATTTCCCGTCATAAATACGATAAATCACCATTTAACACTTGCGATAGTCGCGTTACGGATGTATATCTAACTAAGAATCATTATTATTCTTAGCTGGAGTTGTAGCATGGCTAAACGCTTTTGTAAGTTAAACCGTCGAGATATCACTGAACACCTAGGAGAGATCCACAGCTTGGTTACTGAACCTAAATTTGTGTGTCGTTCTTGTGCGCGTTCTTCGGCGGATCAAGCGAACCTATGCAAACCAACCGCAATTCCACCTCTTGGCTGTCAAAATAAACCCGTTGAAGAAAAAGCCGCATGCGGCCTACTAGCGGAAACATTACCTGCACCCGAGTTATCGCTTGCGGAAATCAGCGAGACAATTGAGCCGAGCGTACAAATGTTCGATCCAGCCGCTGCTGATATTGCCCCTAATGTTGTAGATAAAAATGCATCACAGAAAAAAGCCAAACTGAAAAAACGAATCGCTAATGCGAGTGGTGATGAAAAAGCCGACCTCAAGCGAGCGAAGAAAGCGGCTAAGAAACAAGAGAAGTACAACAAAAAGCTCGCGAAGATGATTAAGAAGCAGCAAAAGCTGTTTAAGAAAAGTCAAAAACTGGAAAGTAACCTTGAACGTATCAACCTACAACTTGATGACGTCGCTTTCACTGAAACCAAGACTCAGGTAGTGAGCCATAGTCACATTCACTGAAACTGGTACGGATAACTTATTGCTACAACGATGATTTAAAAAGAGCGACCTAAGGTCGCTCTTTTGCTTTTTGGGGTTATCAGAGCTAACTCATTTAGCTCTGCTCACTTAGCTTAGTTTAGTTCACTTAGCTCAGTGAAAGCGGTTAGGCGTTGCTTGTGGATCTCGCAACACGCTTTTTCACCCATGTCTCGTTGACGAATAGAGAGAACAAGATAACCGCGCCGCCAATGGCCAATCGAATCAAGTCGACGTCTCTGTTCCAAATAAGGATGTTCACTACAAGGCCGGCTGGAACTAAGGCGTTGTTCATTACAGCCAGTGCACCAGCATTCACCATGCATGCACCTTTATTCCACATAAAGTAACCTAGCCCCGAAGCAATCAAGCCAAGATAAATCAGGATGCCCCATTGAAGAGTGGTTGTTGGCAGCTTCTCAGGGTTACCTAAGAGTATGAAAGCAACCGAAGCGACGCATAACGCACCCAAATAGAAGTAACCAAATACTGTGCGCTGAGGTAACTCTG
>NZ_JBFRVX010001355.1:0-412 GCF_041475345.1 Vibrio sp. 10N.222.48.A3
ATATTAACGAGGCTCAAAAGCCAAAGATTGAATCGCTTCTTCGATTGTCAGGAAATGGATCTTCATCAGGCACACTTCTGCCTTCTGGAACTCGTGATTTCGAATCAGGTTGGTCACGCTTTCAACTGAATAGTGCTCAGGTTGTTTCGTGAGAGACAGTTGATTTGAGCTTGATTCAAGCGAGTAGCTATCGCCCACTGAATCAATGAGGTAATCCTCTTCGCCCAAGATCATGTCTGAGCATTCTGCTTGAAATTCGTGTTCGGATGCGACGTAAATAAGCTCATCGTCCCCGTCGAGTTTTACCAAAGATGGCCAACTGATCATTACTGCCTCTCAATCATGGATGTTGAAATGTATGTCTGGACTATAAACACTTTTGAAGCTTAAGTCAGGTACTAGTGATTTATCC
>NZ_JBFRVX010001356.1:0-1949 GCF_041475345.1 Vibrio sp. 10N.222.48.A3
TCTGTTCAAAAACAGGGCTTGTTTCCCTTCCTTTCCTTACAGATTTTGCGTGTTTTTTCTGCCCGTCAATTTTATATCCGATTAAGTTATTGAATCTTGGTGCACCACTCTAAAAAATTCTGTATCTCCGTCACACTTTTGAGTACAATTCTCCGGTTAAATTCTACTCATAAATGATGAGCTAAAATGTTTGAAATCAATCCTATAAAAAACCGTCTGCAGGATGTGTCTGAGCGCACAAATATCCTGAGGGGGTATCTTTGACTATGACGCAAAGAAAGAGCGTCTAGAAGAAGTAAACGCAGAATTAGAACAACCGGATGTATGGAACGAACCTGAGCGTGCTCAAGCGCTAGGAAAAGAGCGTTCAGCATTGGAAGCAGTAGTAGAAACGATCGACCAACTTGACCAAGGTGTTGAGGATGTTGATGGCCTATTAGAGCTTGCGGTTGAAGAAGAAGATCAAGAAACGTTCGATGAAATTGAGCCAGAACTGGCCGAGCTTGAAGCTAAGTTAGAGAAGCTGGAATTCCGTCGTATGTTCTCTGGTGATCACGACGCATCAGATTGCTACATCGATTTACAGTCAGGTTCGGGCGGTACAGAAGCTCAAGACTGGACTTCAATGATGTTGCGTATGTACTTGCGTTGGGCAGATTCGAAAGGCTTCAAGACTGAAGTTATCGAAGTGTCTGATGGCGATGTTGCTGGCCTTAAAGGCGCAACGGTACGTATCTCTGGTGAGTACGCTTACGGTTGGTTACGCACAGAGACTGGTGTTCACCGTCTAGTTCGTAAGTCACCATTTGATTCAAGTGGTCGTCGTCATACTTCATTTGCTTCTGCGTTTATCTATCCTGAGATTGATGACAACATTACGATCGACATTAATCCTTCTGACCTACGTATTGACGTATACCGTGCCTCTGGCGCTGGTGGTCAGCACGTAAACACCACGGAATCGGCGGTACGTATTACTCACGTTCCAACTAACACCGTGGTTCAGTGTCAGAATGACCGTTCGCAGCATAAGAACAAAGATCAAGCGATGAAGCAGCTACGTGCTAAGCTTTTTGAACTTGAGATTCAAAAGCAAAATGCTGAAAAACAAGCGAGCGAAGAAACGAAATCAGACATCGGTTGGGGCAGTCAGATCCGCTCTTACGTGCTGGATGATTCACGTATCAAAGATTTACGCACCGGCATCGAAAACCGTAATACTCAAGCGGTTCTTGACGGTGACTTAGACAAGTTTATTGAAGCTAGCCTGAAATCAGGTCTGTAAGCTTTATCAACTATTAAGCTTTACCAATAATATTGGTAAAAATGCCTATATTTTCAAAAATATAGCTGTCCAAATTATAAAAGCAGGGTACATCTCAAATGACTGATGCTGTTCAAAACGAAAATACACAAGAAGCTTCTTCACCTGAAGAGAACAAACTAATCGCTGAGCGCCGTAGCAAGCTGGATCATATCCGCCAAAACTGCAAAGCGAACGGTCACCCAAATGACTTCCGTCGTGAGCACCTAGCTGGCGACCTTCAAGCGGAATTCGGTGAGAAGACTAAGGAAGAGCTAGAAGAGCTTAACCACATCGTTGCGATCGCAGGTCGTATTATGGCGAAGCGTGGTCCATTTCTAGCGATTCAAGAAACTTCTGGTCGTATCCAAGCGTACGCAGCGAAAGACGTTCAAAAAGTGCTGAAAGAGAAGTACCAAGGCCTAGATATCGGTGACATCATCGGTGTTAAAGGTGCGCTTCACAAGTCTGGTAAAGGTGACCTTTACGTGAACATGGAAGAGTTTGAGTTGCTAACCAAAGCACTTCGTCCTCTACCAGAGAAGTTCCACGGCCTAACTGACCAAGAGATGCGCTACCGTCAGCGTTACGTTGATCTAATCGTGAACGAAGACTCTCGTAACACATTCATCGTGCGTTCTAAGCT
>NZ_JBFRVX010001357.1:0-298 GCF_041475345.1 Vibrio sp. 10N.222.48.A3
TATTAATAATGATTATCATTAAGATTTGGTTGAGGTTGTATAATATGGATGTCATCGTTTATTCCAAGCCACAGTGTGTGCAATGCACAGCAACGGTTAAGGCGTTACAGAGCAAAGGTATTGAGCATACAGTTGTTGATTTAACGTGCGACGAAATCGCAATGGAAAGGGTTCAATCAATGGGTTATCGACAAGCTCCCGTGGTTGTCGCCAATGACCGCCATTGGTCCGGTTTTAGACCTGACATGATCAGCGCGTTGGGTTAATGATTGTTTATTACTCTAGCGCTTCCGGGAAT
>NZ_JBFRVX010001358.1:0-783 GCF_041475345.1 Vibrio sp. 10N.222.48.A3
GTTGTTGCTGCTCTTTAGCAACAGCGTATTTGCCCAAACAGCAGGCATAAAAAAGCCCACACCTCACGCTTTTGCAAGGTGTGGGCTAAATCGGTGTGACTATTTGTTTAGGTAAGCAGCGTGGAACTCAATATGCTCATCAATAAAGCTAGAGATGAAGTAGTAGCTGTGGTCGTAACCTGGCTGCATACGTAGCTCTAAATCGGCATTGGTTACCTTAGCTGCTTCGACCAATTGCTCAGGCTTTAGCTGCTCAATTAGGAAGTTGTCCGCTTCGCCTTGGTCTACCAACATTGGCAGCTTAGTGCCTTTGGTTTTTAGAAGCTCAAAGGCATCGTAGTGTTTCCATTCTTCAATATCTAAGCCTAGATATTGGTTGAATGCTTTTTGTCCCCAAGGGCATTGCATTGGGTTGGTGATTGGGCTGAATGCCGAGATAGAACGGTAGTTATCTTCGTTCTTAATACCAATCGTTAGGGCACCGTGTCCGCCCATGCTGTGACCTGAAATGGATTTCACAGACGTTACTGGGAAGAAAGACTCAATCAAAGCTGGGAGCTCTGTTACCACGTAATCGTACATGTGGTAATGGCTGTCCCATGGTGCTTGAGTGGCATTCACATAGAAGCCTGCACCTTGGCCGAGATCGTAGCTTTCATTGTCGGCAACGCCTTCGCCACGTGGGCTTGTATCAGGTGCAACAATAGCGATGCCTTGCTCAGCCGCAGCTTTGAATGCGCCGGCCTTTTGCATGAAGTTTTCATCGGTACAGGTTAAGCCTGA
>NZ_JBFRVX010001359.1:0-1118 GCF_041475345.1 Vibrio sp. 10N.222.48.A3
CTGGATTGTGGATTGTGAACACCGAGATGCCCGGCATTACTTGTTCGTACTGGTCAAAATTTGATGCCGCAACCACACCATCGAAAGGGGCGAGCAATTGGGTATAACGAATCGAATCTTTCGCACGGCGTATATTCTGTTCTACGACTTTAACCGCCGCTTCACTTCGCTCGTACCCGCTGATTGCACGGTCTAGGTTAACATCGGCAATCGCATTATCAGCGATGGCTTGTTTTACTCGTACAAGTTCGGATGTCGCCAATTTGTGTGCAGATTTAGCTTCAAGGGCTCGTGCTTGTAACTCTTCTAACGCGACTTGATAGTCATGAGGGTCTAGTTGCGCAAGGGGTTGGCCTTTCTTTACTGAATCACCAACAGAGACCATCATATTTTGAATAGTGCCAGGCACACGAAACGCAACGCCAGCCGTTTCCGATGATTGTATCTTGCCAGTAAAAGACTTTTCAGCCGTATGTGAAAGAGGTTCAAGTTGAATCACTTGAATTGGTCGAGCTTGTTTTTGAGGCGCAGTCGCCTCTGAGTCATTACAGCCAAACAGGGCGGTTAAGCTTAGTGCAATGACTGTATATTTGAATATAGGTGTCTGTTGAAAAGTAGACGAACGTTGAAAAATAGATGAATGTTGAAAGATAGGCTTCATGGATTGCTCCTCTTGAATTTATGAAGCGATTCTATCTTTCTATTTCGTTAGGATAATCTAGCCTGCTCGTGAAACACTGTCACAATATTCATTACAATAGTTAGAGTTTCGGAAGTTCTTGTAATAGAAAATCAATCAAAAGCTGTGCTGAATGGCTTAACGCTTTACGCTGAGGGTAGAGCAACCATGCTTCTTCTTTTTGAAGATTGTCGTCGGGGAATAGGTTAATCAAGCTACCGTCTTTGAGCTGATGTCGCACCAAAAGTTCTGGTAACAACGCGATACCTCTATGTCGAATAACACCGCCTTTAACAAAGCCAATGCTGTCACTGACGACCGAAGGTTCTACTTTGATGGTGTGATCTTTGATGTCCCATTCTTTATCGATGTCCCCACTTGGCCACCTGAAGCAAACAAATGGGTAATTAGTGAGCTCTCTTAGGCTTGAAGGCTTGCC
>NZ_JBFRVX010001360.1:0-3562 GCF_041475345.1 Vibrio sp. 10N.222.48.A3
TCCGGTGACTCACCCGCTTCGAACTCAAGCCATAAATCCAAATACTCGGTTCTTAAATGGCTTGGCAATGATTTCAGCAAGCGCTCAACACAGTTTCTCTCTTTGAGTTTGTTTTCTTCGGTTTCACTGGCATAAATGATGGTGTCTCCTGCATCGATTTCCCCAAGGTCATGTATCAGTAACATCTTCATCACTCGCGTAATATCGATTTGTTCATTGGCATAGTCTTTCAACATAAGAGCGCTCAAACAGACCTGCCAACTGTGCTCAGCGGAGTTTTCATATCGATCCAATCCAACCGGTTTTGTCTGTCGATGAACATCCTTTAATTGTTCAATCTCGACCATGAATTGCAGAATGCCTTTGATTTCTTCCACGATGAGCTTCCTTTAATTGAGCTTGAGCAACACACGAATGAGCCTTAGCTTATTTACCTGTTAGCCATAGGGTGTTCAGGGTTTAACTGAAGCAGATCCCACAAGTTACCGTAAAGATCTTCAAACACAGCAACGGTACCGTAACCTTGCTCTTTAGGCTCTCGGACAAAGTTAATGCCCAAAGACGTCATGCGTTCGTAATCACGCCAGAAGTCATCGGTGTTTAAGAATAGGAATACGCGTCCACCAGCTTGGTTACCGATGAAATCGTGTTGCTCTGGCTTGGAAGCTCTAGCAAGTAACAGGCTCACACCGGTTGAATTTGGTGGAGCAACAACAACCCAGCGTTTATCTTCTTCTGGTAAATACGTGTCTTCGATGAGATCAAACTTAAGCTTGTTTACATAAAAATCAAGCGCTTCATCGTAGTCTTTTACCACGAGTGCAATGTGGACAATATTCTGTTTCATAACATACCTTGTTGGGGTTTTAGCTGCGTGGAATGATGCCATGAAGCAGGCAAAGACACTAGGTGTTAACACTTAGTTTGGTGTTATGGTTAAAACAGTCCTAAGAGTACTCATGTTTTAGTTGCTAACAAAGCACCGCAAGTCGCCAAAAAGCCACCTGATAACCTGTTCAATAGCATCTTTGCTGAGCGCCCTTGAAATACAAAACGAGCTTTAGAGGCAGTGCAAGCATAGAGACTCAATACTCCACCTACAGCTACAGTTGAAATCACCAAAATCATCATCACATCTGTTGTGGTAAATGTTTTTAGGTCTATGAATGCGGGAAAGAAACCCATGTAAAACAAAATCGCCTTTGGGTTTGAAACTGTCATCAATAACCCGATAATCACGCTTGAAGCTTTCATTCCTTGCTCCGAAGATGTACTCGATGATTCACTAACATCTGACGTCCATGTTGTGTAAGCCAACCAAAACAAATAGGCAACGCCTACATATTTAATTACCGTAGCAAATTCACCCATTGCGCTAGCTAAAGCCGATAAACCAGACAAAGCTAAGAATATAAAAATGTAATCCGCGATTAGTACGCCAAGCACCACTAACAAGCCTTGTTTCCAACCAAGGCTTAGAGACCTCGACAGAACTGCGAGAACGCTGGGGCCCGGTATGGCTGCAGATAGTAACATCGCAACAAATAGAGCTATTCCTGATGTAATTGACATAATCCCTCCCTAGATCGTTTGTCGTTCGACAATTAACCTGTTTCATGTAACTAAGCGATTTGACCGCGCATGATAAATTGCGGGCCTGCTGCGCCACCTAAATACTGTTCATTGGTATCTTCGAAGCCGCCTTTGTTATAACAGTTGAATGCTGCGGGATTTTTGCAATTCACGGTTAAGTAAATCAACTCATACGCTGAGTAATTCGCTTTTAAATATGGAAACAAAGCTTTGACCGTGCCCGTTCCTAAACCTTTACCTTGCTGGTTTTTATCAAGCACAAAAGCTCTTAAGCCAATACTTCCTTCAGGGCAGAATTCGTAGTGCTCTGCGTAAGCGATATCCAGCTTAAAGAAACCAACAACTTCGTTATCAGACTTAATCACGTGCAAGTGCGTCGTTTCACTGCCGTCTAATAAAAACTCTGCAGCTGTACCAGCGAACTTAACCTGTTCATCGGCGAGTTGGATGGCCTGAACTAACGCCACATGTGATTCTTGAAGCCTTTCAATAGTTATCATTGTTGTTCCTTCTGTATAACACGCACGAAAAACCGACTAGAGCTCATCGCTAGTGTCTCGAGAACCGTAGTTTGGGAAGTTGATATTAAGAACGTTATCATCCTCAAGTGTGAATAGAACGCTTCCATTCTCGACACCAGTTTCGTTCCTATCTGAACAACCTAGAAACAGCTCCCAATCAAACGAATATTGAAGGCGGTATTGATTCGCATTGATGTGTAGAACGTCTTTGATTTTAATACCGTCCACCACGTGTGCCATATCATCGATGTATGACAGGTCTGGGATTAACTTTTCTTCGAAATCACTCTTATGCTCGGTTAAGAAATTGAGCAGCTCAGAACACAACTCGGAGCCTTGAATCAATGGTTTAGACAGACTAAAAAACAACATTTCTAAATACTCCAAGGATTGTTTTGATATTGGGAAGATGCGCGCGAACCTGTTACAAATTAACGCTCAGCCAACACTAACCTTTAAGGCTAAACGTTACTATTATCCGAGCTATTAAACGAGTACATTCGAACTTCATCTCGAGGAAACCAGCCCAATTTTTCGTAAAACTGTTGAGCGTTGATGTTGTCGTTATAGACAAACAAGTGGGTCTTCGGGATGCCTAACCCTGCAAGTGCGTTGACCGCCTCTGCGACAAGCTTACAACCTAACTTTTGTCCTCTAAAGTTGGCCGAGACAGCTAAATGTTGTAAATACCCACGACGTCCATCCGTTCCTACTAACACAGCGCCAATGATCTCGTTGTTACTTTCAGCCACAAAACTCAGACCAGGGTTACGATCTAAATAGCTCGCAATGCTTTCTTTCGAATCGGCATCGCGAATACTCATGCCTTCTGTCTGGCACCACAACGCGATCACTGAGTCGTAGTCTGAAATTGCCATTTCCCGAATGTTGACCACTCTACTCTCCTTATTTATACGGGTACTTAGTTAGCCGTGTTTCTCGTAATAAATGAGTAGCTAATAATACTTATGTGTTAACGAATATCTTGGCAGAACCTAAAGAGATAACCGTCAGGAGTTTGAACGATGAACTGCTTCTGAGTCGCGATCGAACCCCCACATTGATAAGACTTCGACTCTAACGCTAAGTAAATAGAATCAGCGGCGCTTTCGTTAACTCTCTGATAAAGTGGTTCGATATCGATAACATCCCATTGAAAGTTAACGCCACGCCCTAAAGGAAATTCCAGGTCACCTGAAAGCCATTTTCGACTTTTGCCCGCAATCCCTTCAAGCATCACATCAACACCATCAAGCGTTAGATAAACAAACTCTTCATCTGGGCGCTCGTATTTCACTTCAAATCCCAACACATCGACAAAGAAGGATTGGCTCACATTAATATCGAAACAATAAAGCTCAGGAACTACTCGTAATGTCATGATTTACCTATTCACTAAATAGCGAGAGATTAGTAAGAATCTAATCAGGATTTCCACTCTAATATAG
>NZ_JBFRVX010001361.1:0-2110 GCF_041475345.1 Vibrio sp. 10N.222.48.A3
GCCTGTAGGGATTTTGTACGTTGCAATACTGTTCTCGCTTTCTCAAGCAAAGGGTCTTACAAAAATTTTTAGAACAGTGTTATTCGACAATAAATTATTGACGAGTCACTATTTTTCGTAAGTTTTGATTTCGCCAGATTTAACTCGAGCAACAAATGATTGCAGTTCTTTCTTCACAACAGGCATTAGGAAGTACAGGCCTAGAATGTTGAAAATAGACATCGCAAAGATAGCTGCGTCAGAGAAGTCGATTACCGCGCCAAACTGAATCGTCGCACCGATAACAACAAACACACAAAACATCACTTTAAAAATCAGTTCCGTTGTTTTGCCTTCACCAAATAGGTAAGTCCACGCTTTAAGACCGTAGTACGACCAAGAGATCATGGTAGAAAACGCGAACATGATTACCGCTAGAGCGAGTGTGTATTTGAACACTTCTGCCGTTTCAGTAAACGATGCAGCAGTAAGCGTTACACCCGTTAAGCCAGAACCATCGAATGGACCTGTATTTAGACCAGCGATAGTGATAACCAAGGCTGTCATTGTACAAATGATGACTGTATCAACGAACGGTTCTAATAGTGATACTAGACCTTCAGTGATTGGCTCTTTTGTTTTAACCGCAGAGTGAGCGATAGCTGCTGAACCTACACCTGCTTCGTTTGAGAACGTTGCACGTTTTAGACCTTGGATTAAGGCACCAATGAATCCACCAACCACACCTTCGCCAGTAAACGCACCTGTAAAGATTGCACTGAACGCAGGACCCACTTGATCAAGATTAGAACCGATAACAATCAGAGCCATACCGATATACAGAGCAGCCATCCAAGGAACAACTTTTTCCGTTACCGATGCGATAGAAGGCATACCACCAACAATCACAGAGAAAACTAAAGCGGCGAGTACAAGGCCTGTGATGACACCGTATTCACTTGGTACATCGAATGCGTAAGTTAACATGGCATGTGCTTGGTTAGCTTGGAACATGTTACCGCCGCCCAATGCGCCTAAAATACACATTAATGCAAAACCAATAGCAAGGGCTTTACCTAGTCCACCCAACCCTCTTTCACCAAGACCTTGGCTTAGGTAGTACATGGGACCACCGGAAACGACACCTGAAGGTAGGATAGTTCGGTATTTCACACCTAAGGTACACTCACAGAACTTAGACGCCATACCCAGAAGACCACACAAGATCATCCAGAATGTTGCACCAGGACCACCAATTGCGAGAGCTGCACCCACACCGGCAATATTACCAAGCCCAACAGTTCCAGAAAGCGCGGTTGTTAACGCTTGAAAGTGAGAAACTTCCCCTTCGTGTTTGGAGTTAGGGTCTGTGTACTTACCTTTAATAATGTCTATGGCCATCCCGACACGTTTAAATTGAACAAAGCCAAAGTAAACAGTAAAGATGATCGCAGCGAGCAGTAACCAGCCAACAATAATTGGGAAGTTTGCTTCACCTACCGGTACGCTTTTAAATATCAGTCCAACGAACCAACCTGTATATTCGTTGAAAAAACCATCAACACTTTGACTTAAGTTACTGATAGCTTGATTAAATGATCCTTCTTCTGCAAATGCACTGGAACTAAATAATAATATAAACCCAAAAAATAATTCACGTATGTTTTTCATGGTTTTCCCTGTCTTTTTATTAAATTATGTTTGTTGCTGTTGTGTTTTTTCTATTTGATTTTTTACATTTCAGCGACTTATTTATTGCAATTCGACGGCAACATAAACGGCTGTAGCTAGGTCGAAAAATGAAATAAATATGAGTACTGATCTTGCTTTATATGGATATCCTTTTGGTATGTGCACCAATTAGACTATGGCATTCGGCCTGCCAAGTCCTACTGATAATCCTATACACAAAAATAATACCATCAAAGATTTTTTTACAATAAATTTACAATTGTTCGGGTTTTGTCATTGTTTGGGAATAAGCAGGCATTTTTTAGGTTGGAAAAGGCATATGCAGTAGCTGTTATAGCATGAACTAAGGTGAATGATAGTGGAGGTGCATAGGGAAGTCGGCGAGTTTTAATGTTCAATATGTTTTGGGGAGGTGTTTAAACAATGGATAGCTGAAGAT
>NZ_JBFRVX010001362.1:0-341 GCF_041475345.1 Vibrio sp. 10N.222.48.A3
GGTATGGGATTTTTTTGATATGAGCTACAAACGCCTTAAACCATCCTTTCCATTCAGAGTCATATTCGTTGGTCATTTTTCCATTTAAATAATTGAAACCTTTTTGTGTAAAAGATACGCATGTTTGCGTGTCGTTGAATTCTAGATACCCCTCTGAAACCAGTTGTCCTAAGATGTCCCTTACTAACATGCCAGAGCGCGGGTAAACATCTAATGAGCGCTTTTTTACTTGTGGCTTACTCAAGTTAATTCGCTTTTCTTTCACGTGCTCTAAATAGTGATTATTTATAGGGGCCACTTGGTGATTTTTGGTGGTAGGCCAGAGCCAATCTAAAAGGTCG
>NZ_JBFRVX010001363.1:0-288 GCF_041475345.1 Vibrio sp. 10N.222.48.A3
AGCCAATCTAAAAGGTCGGAAGCATAAACAGTATTGGGACCTAGTTCTAATGTATAGGACGTCGGGGCTTTGGGTAAGGGTGGAAGATCACCTTCCTTGCCGTTCATGGCGTTTCGCTCTTCGGGAGTTAAGTTCCTTAGAATGACACAGGCAAATCCTTCAATGTTGTCGATGTGCTCTCCTAGACTTACCCTCACGCTCTGAATAAAAGGGATAATGGACACTTGGTTAAATACAATGTTATGGGCTGAGACGTGGTGCGTTACTGTCTGCGCTTTTAAGTCGTCC
>NZ_JBFRVX010001364.1:0-832 GCF_041475345.1 Vibrio sp. 10N.222.48.A3
AATTTGACCTGTGAAGAATCGACCAAACTCATGCGCCGCCTCAACAACAGCACGGTAACCCGCGATGTTAGCCATAGAACTCAATGCATCTAACGCTTGAGCTCTTGAAATACGAGGTACAGAATCCATCGCCATCACGTTAATATTACGAGTGGACAATTGTTCCATTAATTCTGGGTTCTGAGCTGGCCAAATAAAGCTGACCAATGTTGCGCCATCTTTAAGAAGATCAATTTCATTTGTAGTTTCGTCAACGATCGGAGCGTTAACTTTAAAAATAATATCGGATTTCCAAGCTTCATCTGCGGTGACAATTTTTGCTCCAGCTTGTTCATAAACTGCATCTTCAAAACTTGCTAACGCACCTGCTTGTGATTCAACACAAACTTCAAATCCTAATTTTAGAAGCTGTTCTACCGATTTCGGCGAAGCAGCAACTCGCGTTTCACCTGCGAGTGTTTCTCTTGGTACACCAATTTGCATAGCTATTCCTTGACTATTGGCACAATGACTTATTCGTTTGTATCTAACGACAACTAATACTTCAAGCGTTTTATTCAAAGAACAGGAAAAGTTATTACTTATAACGATTTGGATGGAATTGGAGCACTTCATTTGAAGAAATGACGCCTCTTTTGAGCCAAGAGGTCAAACCACTTGCAAATATTCCTTTAAATAACAACCTACTAGCTGTTCTTTGTTCCTAAAACTAAAAAGAGCTTTCAGCATATACACTGAAAGCTCTCTAAATTATGACCAACATCAATTCTAACCCTATTTGGTTAGCTAAAAATGCTATCGCCCATTTGGTCGATGAACATCTGCGATTTTT
>NZ_JBFRVX010001365.1:0-390 GCF_041475345.1 Vibrio sp. 10N.222.48.A3
ATCTATTTTAACGCCGGTACTGGCTGTGTTTGGCCCGAAAGACCCCGGTCGTATAGCGTTTGCGCTTTGTATCCCTGTTGCCGCTAACATCGGTGGCATTGGTACCCCGATCGGTACCCCGCCGAACGCTATCGCACTTAAATATTTAGTTGGCGACAACCTAATTACGTTCGGTGAATGGATGGCATTTGGTGTGCCGTTTGTCGTTATTATGATGGCGTTAGCGTGGTTTTTAATAGGCTTTATGTACAAAGCTGACCAAAAGAAAATCGAGCTAAGCATCAAAGGTAAATTCCTTAAAACACCCAAAGCCATTGCGGTATACGTCACTTTTGCGCTGACCATCATTCTTTGGTTAATGGGCTCAAGCCATGGCATGAACTCTTATAC
>NZ_JBFRVX010001366.1:0-697 GCF_041475345.1 Vibrio sp. 10N.222.48.A3
AACACGTTTACTACGACACAGACTTAGCTGAATTTTACCGCCTTAATCACTGAAACTAAAGACAAACCTACAACGCCGAATGTAGTAAATCGTGTTGATTGCTTTGTTATATGATTTTTCTAACCACTACGTGACAAGCTTTACTATTATGCCCTGTCATCGTTTGATTATTAACAACGATAGACTTTTCTAATACAGACCCATCAACTATATTTTCAATTTCAGCTTGAGAACCGTGCCACATTGGAACCCCAACACCAGAAGTAAAAAAAACACTTTCATCAGAGCAAAATTCAGCTAAATAAATGACTCCATTTGGTTTTAAAATTCTTAGTAGCTCAGAAACAACATTTACCCTAGCTTGCTCTTCTGGAATGCACGTAAAAACGGCACATGTAACAATAGCATCAAAGGAAGAATCAGAAAAAGGAAGCGGTGAACCTTTTGAGTAGTTCAGCTCTAGATGCGGGAATTCATTGTTCCCACGATTAATCATTTCCAATGAAGAATCAACACCACAAATACTTTTATAACCTAAGTCATAAAGCTCATTAGTTACTCTTCCATACCCGCAACCAAAATCGAGAACTTGGCTAGAATATGGAACTGTATTAATAAGTAACTCGCTGATTAATTGAAGATTAAACTCAACTTTATCAGCAACATCATCCCAATTACTCAAAGATTTCTCCTTAAA
>NZ_JBFRVX010001367.1:0-546 GCF_041475345.1 Vibrio sp. 10N.222.48.A3
TTGATTGCTTTGTTATATCGAGAATGCTAACTTACTATTTTCTTTGACATATTGTAGCCAGAAATAGAAAAACCAACCTCTTGATACAGCTTTAACGCTCTTTGATTTTGATATGCAACTCGTAATTTTATTTGCTCAATACCAATCGATTTTAATTGTAACTCAAGAGCAGTAATTGCCAATTTTCCATAACCATTATTGCGGCAGTTTGGAAAAATAAAGAAGTCATAAATAAACGTCGACTTATCATTTGCGTTAATCGAATGCCACAAATAACCAACCAATTCTGAACCTAATTCAATGCACAATAATTCATGCTCATTAGTTTCCAAACCATTAGGAAAACTACGAAGAAGATCCTGATTAGCCAATTCGAGCGCCCTATCCATTGAGTGACCATAGTTTTCAGCTATTTCACGGCTATAATCATCAATGAAATATTCACAATACGCAGGATATTCATTTGTGGTCATTGATCTAAGCTGAATCATATTTAATCCTTTAAAACGATGTACTTAAAAAAACGATATAACATTTTAATATCGT
>NZ_JBFRVX010001368.1:0-293 GCF_041475345.1 Vibrio sp. 10N.222.48.A3
AGACTCAACCAAATCTCCAGCATTTGTAAAAACCGTTCCTAAACGTGGTTATCAATTTATCGCGACTGTTGAGCGCTCAGCACCACTGTCATCAAACGATCAGCCAACAACAGCTGAAATTGCAGAAAGTGACGTAGAGCCTATTTTAACATTTGCTAATACCACATTAGCTGATGAGGTCATCACTGAAACTATTGATCCAGAGCCAACTGCAAAGGCTCAAGAAAATCATGTCGAAGTCGAGCCAGTAACCAATCAGGTTAAACCTAAAGATGAAAGTTCGAATAAATGGT
>NZ_JBFRVX010001369.1:0-1013 GCF_041475345.1 Vibrio sp. 10N.222.48.A3
CATTTGTGTTGATTGAGATATGTGTACCTATGCTTAAAACTGGCGAGATCGGGTCAATAGCCAAATTAAATATATGCCACCTACAATACCCGTCATCCTGCCTATCGGCACGCTTGCTTGAAAAGGCAACCATTGAATTAAAACATCCGCAGTTAAGACCAACAACGCGCCCATAAGAGCTGAGGAGAACAAGGATAATGCTCGCGACTTTCTCAATCGACCAACTAATTGAGGAGCAGCAAGGGCAATAAAGGCAATAGGCCCAGCAGCTCCTGTCGCGAATGCGGCTAAGACCACAGCAAAGAAAATCATAGAAAGACGGACTCGCTCTACTCGGATACCCAGCTGAGTTGCGATGTCATCCCCCATCTCTATCATGGCAAGCGCACGCTTTAGTATCATCATAAAAGGGAGGAGGAGAAATACCCCAATAAGTACAGGATAAACATGTGTCCATGTCCTAGCATGCAGTGATCCTGCAAGCCATAGATTAGCCAAAATGGCATTGTCTAAATTACCCTTAACTAACATCAGGCTGTTCAGCGCACTCAAAATGGACCCGACCCCAATACCAGTGAGTATTAAGCGATACCCTCCAACCACTCCTGCTTTTACCGCGAGTAAGTAAACGATAACAGCCGTGATTACTCCGCCGACTATCGCCGCGATTGCCACTTCGATAGCCCCTTGCTCAAACAAAACTATTTGAGCAATTGCCCCGGTAGCAGCCCCCGTTGTAAAGCCAATGACATCAGGAGAACCAAGAGCATTTCTTGATACCGATTGAAATACCGCACCAGAAATGCCTAACGCAGCCCCAACAAAGACCGCAGTAAGAACCTTAGGTAGTCTTATGTTAAGAATTATTCGATCTTTTACGCCCCTCTCTCCAGCCCCAAGAATGATATCGGCCACTTGAGGCAACGAGATATTAAACTTACCCAATGTCATGGAATAAGTTGCAATAGCGCAAACTGATATCAACAAAATCAAAGCGATAAGTATATGAGACG
>NZ_JBFRVX010001370.1:0-278 GCF_041475345.1 Vibrio sp. 10N.222.48.A3
TCGGCTTAAGAAGGGTCACTATTACTAATGCACTATGCGTGCCAACTTTAAATATACGTATTTACTACGCATCTGAACACGTATTCGACATAAATGCCTGTTTGTTTTGCAAACTGAAATTGCAAATTGCAAAACCCAACAAATCGCTAGTGATTATGTTGTTATTAATAGATCATTAAAGATTAATTTCTCTTCCTATAAATACCTACTTTTCAATAAATTCGATAGCTTCAACTCTGAAGAAACCTCTTCTTGTTTGCTTAGGGCGTGTTGATCTT
>NZ_JBFRVX010001371.1:0-3013 GCF_041475345.1 Vibrio sp. 10N.222.48.A3
GGAAGACCTTGGCCTGCTTCAAGTTCTTGAACATGCCAATCTAGACCGATTTCAGGCATTGTTGCTAGGAACGGGTCTGGGTTTAACTGTTCCATATTGAACACGCCTTTATCAGCCCATTCGCCACGGAAGAACTGAAGTGCAGCCGTAATCGCTGGAACACCCGTAGTGTAAGAGATTGCTTGGTGCTCTACGTCTTCGTAAGCCACTTCGTGGTCTGCGTTATTGTAGATGAAGACACTGCGATCTTTGCCGTCTTTCTTACCTTGGACCCAAGTACCGATACACGTTAAACCTGTGTAACCCGGAGCTAGAGATGTTGGGTCTGGTAGTAGTGCTTTAAGAACATGCAGAGGCTGAACCACAGTACCGTCATGTAGCGTTAGTGGATCAGGGCTAAGAAGACCGATATCACGCATGCAGTTGAAGTAGTTCAGGTATGCATCACCAAAGCCCATCCAGAATTCGATACGCTTAGCAGGGATGAACTCTTTCATTGAACGAACTTCATCGTGCGCCATTGAGTAAACTTTGTGAGAACCACAATTAGGGAATTCAAACTCAAGCATACGAGAGTGACAAGGTACTTGTTTCCACTCTTCATTTTCCCAGTAGAAAGAATCGCCTTGGATCTCAAGCATGTTGGTTTCTGGATCAAAGTTTGTCGCAAACTTCTTACCGTGGTCACCAGCATTCACGTCCATTACGTCAATTGAGTCAATCTCATCGAACAAGTGCTTAACCGCGTACGCTGCAAAGATTGATACCACACCTGGATCGAAACCCGCGCCAAGAATACCTGTGATGCCCGCTTCAGCGAACTTCTCACGGTAGCCCCACTGCCAATCATAAGCTTGTGGTACTTGTTGACCTTCAGAACATAGGTCAACCGCTACCGATGTATCTAGGTAAGAGACTTTAGATTGGTAACACGCTTCCATGATTGCCATGTTTACCCAAGGAGGACCAGCGTTGATCACTAGATCCGGCTGAACTTCTTTAATCAAAGCAACAAGTGCATCAACATCGTCAGCGTCTACTGAACGAGCCTCTAGTTTCTTAGTAGAATCTTTAAGGTTATTTTTGCCCTTGATAGATTCGATGATTTTTTCACACTTCGCGATTGTGCGAGAAGCGATTGTGATATCACCCAGTACTTCGTTATTTTGTGCTGCTTTGTGTGCAACAACCCAACCAACGCCGCCTGCACCAATTTGTAGAATAGCCATAGTTTTAATTACCCTTGTTGTTCTGCTAGCTCAATAGCTAAAGTTTGAATTTTGTTAATTAGAGATTTGAAATCTGATGTCGTTAAGCACGGATTCAAGATTGTAAATTTCAGCGCACTTTTACCGTCGACGACCGTTTCGCCAAGCACGGCAACACCACGAGTCAGCGCCTCCAGTCTTAACGTCTGATTCAGTTTGTCTAAATCAAGAACGCCGTTTGCTGATAGCTCGTTGTTCGGTACCGCACGGAACAGCACTGTCGACAATGACGGCTCAGCAAGTAGCTCAAAATCGTCATGCTTCTGAATCAGATCGGCAACTTCAAGCGTCTGCTCTAGAAGATGGTCGTACATATCACCCAGTTGCTTTGGTCCAACGCTTTGCATCGTCATGAAGACTTTCAGTGCATCGAAACGCTTGGTGGTAGCTATGGACTTATCGACTAGATTTGGCAGCTCATCGTGCTCGCGATTCAAGTAGTCTGCGTGATGCAGTAGGTACTTAAAGTTCGCTTTGTCTTTCAGCAGCACAGCGCCACAGCTGATGGTTTGGAAGAACAACTTGTGGAAGTCGACACTCACTGAGTCCGCTTTTTCGATACCTTTCAGACGAGCTTTATGGCTGCTTAAGATAAGCGCGCCACCGTAAGCACTGTCGACATGGAACCAAAGATCTTGTTGGTTGGCGATGTCAGCAATCGCTTCAAGATCATCAATCGCACCGTGATCGGTAGTACCCGCCGTACCGACAACAGCAAAAGGAATCAACCCTTGAGCTTTAAGTGCTTTCACTTCTGCGTCTAGCAAGTCAGGCTTGATAGTGCCGTTTGCATTGGTGTCAACACAGCATACTGCCGCTTCACCTAGCCCTAATAGAGAGGCTGACTTTTGAACCGTGAAGTGCGATTTCTTTGAACATAAGATACGCAGCTTGCTCGCGTATTCTGGTAAGCCAAGCTTTTGGATAGAATGACCATTGTGCTTATCCGCAACCCAGTCTCTCGCCAGCAATAAGCCCATTAGGTTACTTTGCGTGCCGCCGCTAGTGAAAACACCATCAGCTTGTGCGCCAAGTTGGTATTTGTCACACATCCAATCCACCACACGCTGCTCCACATAAGTCGCAGCAGATGCTTGGTCCCATGAATCCATCGATTGATTCAACGCCGCGATAATCGATTCCGCAGCTACCGAAGCCATAAGAGGAGGAGTGTGAAGGTGCGCAATGCAGTCTGGGTGTTGCACGAAGATGGAGTTCGCAGCGACAAGGTCTGCAGTACTATCTACAACATCAACCAAAGAGTGTTGATTGTTATCGAGATCAACAGCATTGATGGCTGCTTCTAGCACTTTTGGATCTAAACCCGAATAAGGCGTTTCAACTTGTTCAAAAACCGCTTTCATCGCTTGAGTGGTTTGGTTCATCACGTTAGCAAATTCGTTGCTACCGCCTAAACCTGTCTGGATGAAATGCTTATTCCATTCTTGGTTAGTTTGTTCGCTTGAAGCTGGGTCTTGTTGTAAACCACCACCCGCTGCGATGATCGCTTCTTCCATCACGCGCAATGCAAAGTCGATCTGCTCAAAAGAGATAATCATTGGCGGAAGGAAACGAATTACCGAACCATCACGACCACCCTTTTCAACCATCAAGCCGCGCTCTAGTGCTGCTCGTTGAATCGCTAAGGTTAGTTCGCCGTCGGATTGTGGTTCGCCAAACTTGTTAAGATCACCATTTGGTTGCTTGATCTCAGCGCCAAGCATCAAGCCTTTACCGCGAACTTC
>NZ_JBFRVX010001372.1:0-1459 GCF_041475345.1 Vibrio sp. 10N.222.48.A3
AGCTAGACGTGGTTGATACCGCCAAATGGGTGATGCCTGAAAAGCTATTATGTGATGATTATAAAGAAAATTATCAATATATAGTCATGCTTGGCGAAAGCTTGTGGGGGCTTGCGAGCACAGAGCTTAAAGGTACCGAGCTGCTTAATACAGATAAAGTACGCTGGCGAGAAACGGCAGGGAAACGGCCATGGCTCGCTGGTATGGTAAAAGAAAAAATGTGTGCTTTGATCCATGTTGAAGCATTAACCGCCATGCTAAATGCAGGGCTAGACGTAAAAGCATTGGGCTAGTACTACGATTGGTACAATATAAGCATCAAGTTAACAACAGTGGTCGGTAACGACGGCAAGAGGATTATCTATGTCTCATATGAGTGAAGTTGAAGTAAGAAAAGATCAAACAAATGATGAAGTACTTCAATGGGTGACATTTCAACTAGAAGAAGAAACTTACGGCATCAATGTAATGCAAGTACGTGAAGTATTGCGTTACAGCGAGATTGCTCCAGTACCGGGTGCTCCAGACTACGTTTTAGGTATTATCAACCTGCGTGGTAACGTTGTTACTGTTATTGACACTCGTTCTCGTTTTGGTTTGATGCAAGGTGAAATCACTGATAACACACGCATTATTGTTATTGAGTCTGAGCGTCAAGTTATTGGCATTTTAGTAGATAGCGTTGCTGAAGTTGTTTACCTGCGTTCTTCTGAAATCGACACGACACCAAGTGTTGGTACTGATGAAAGTGCTAAGTTCATCCAAGGTGTTAGTAACCGTGATGGCAAGCTTCTTATCTTAGTCGATCTGAACAAGCTGTTAAGTGAAGACGAATGGGATGAGATGGCTCACCTGTAATGTTTGAAGCGCTTCCTTTAAACCCTATTGCTCTGATAGTCGGAGTTGGGGTTTTTACGTTATTCATCGTGATTTTGATTAGCAAAGTAAAAAGTGCAATTCAAAAGCAGATCGATACGTCACGCCTGCAAGTTCGTAACTTGGATAAAGAGCTTCAAAAATCGAGTAAGCAATTACTTGAAGTTCGCTCTGTTGTGGTTGGCCTTGGTCAGAAAGTGACGGAACAGCAAGATCTGATAAAACACTTGAATGAACGTATTGTTGAGTTGGAACATGCGGACACCGATGGGCGTTTGTATACACGTGCAACTAAAATGGTTCAGCTTGGGGCTGGGATAAACGAACTGATCGAAGAGTGTGAATTACCTAAGGCAGAAGCTGAGCTGATGATGTCTCTGCAGAATAAGCTCGCAGGTAAGGAAAAAATCCCTTCGTTAAGAAGTAATCCTTCATCGTATGATGAACAACCTGCATCCTCTCGTGATCGCAGAGACCCGACTCGACGTCGTTAAATTTAGCGCTTACTGCGTAATGAGCAATTGATGTTCATCACGCACACCTCTTAAAAGAAGCTTCGGCTTCTTTTTTTGTGCCTGTTATA
>NZ_JBFRVX010001373.1:0-135 GCF_041475345.1 Vibrio sp. 10N.222.48.A3
AAAGAATTTAAACAAGCAGAAAAGAGCCGAAAAGAAGATCTTCTCCTCTACTTTGCTATGGGACTGTTTGAAAAAAGAAAACCCTATACGCTGCAACCAGAACCCCTAAAGCGCGACATCAAAGCCTTGTTTGAT
>NZ_JBFRVX010001373.1:872-1203 GCF_041475345.1 Vibrio sp. 10N.222.48.A3
ATCAAAGCCTTGTTTGATGATTACAAAACCGCAATCAACCTAGCTGCGGAATTACTGTTTGCGATTGCCGACACCGACTTAATTCATCAGCAATGCGAGAAAGCACACGGCCAACTACCAGCAAGCCTGCTAAACGAAGGGCACTCACTGATCCTACATCGAGACCTTATCGATGACTTACCACTACTGCTACGAGTATACGTAGGTTCAGGGTTGCAAATGTATGGCGAACTAGGTGACGAAATTGATCTCATAAAGATTCACATCACATCAGGAAAACTCACCCTAGCCGCTTATGATGCCTTTGAAAAGTCGGTGCCCTTTTTAACTG
>NZ_JBFRVX010001374.1:0-2026 GCF_041475345.1 Vibrio sp. 10N.222.48.A3
TTCTAGGATATGCACAGAAGCTAGGTAAGGCATTAATGCTACCTATCGCAACACTTCCGATTGCGGCGCTTCTACTACGTTTAGGTCAAGGCGATCTACTTGATATTCCATTCATGGCAGAAGCTGGTGGAGCGATCTTCGGTAACCTACCATTGCTATTTGGTCTAGGTATCGCGATTGGTCTTTCTAAAGACGGTAACGGCGCAGCAGGTCTTGCTGGTGCAGTTGCTTACTTCGTACTAACAGCGACAGCAACAACAATTAACGCTGACGTAAACATGTCATTCTTCGGCGGTATCTTCGCTGGTATCATCGCAGGTCACTCTTACAACGCTTTCCATGCAACACGTCTTCCTGAGTGGCTGGCTTTCTTTGCGGGTAAACGTTTAGTACCTATCATGGCTGGTCTATTTGCACTTGTTGCAGGTGCTGTGTCTGGTGTGGTTTGGCCTGGTGTTCAATCTGGTCTAGACGCACTGGCTCACGCAGTATCAACATCTGGCGCTATTGGTCAATTCGTTTACGGTACTCTTAACCGTGCACTTATCCCTGTAGGTCTACACCACGTATTGAACTCATACTTCTGGTTCGGTATGGGTACATGTCAAGAAATCATCGTTGCTGGTCAAGGCGCATTCGCTAACATCACTCAACTTTGTGTTGACCCATCACTAGCTAAAACTCTAGTTGTTGGCCAAGAGCACACATTCACATTCGCTAACTCTGTAACTCCAGAAATCACTACTGTAGTTAAAGAAGTGACTGAAACTGTTAAATCTGGCGACCTACACCGTTTCTTCGGTGGCGATAAAGGCGCTGGCGTGTTCATGAACGGTTTCTTCCCTGTAATGATGTTCGGTCTACCAGGTGCTGCACTTGCAATGTACCTAGCTGCTCCTGCTGAAAAACGCAGCCAAGTTGGTGGCGCACTGTTCTCAGTTGCATTCTGTTCATTCCTAACAGGTATCACAGAGCCGCTAGAATTCATGTTCGTATTCCTAGCTCCTGCTCTATACGCAATGCACGCTGTATTTACAGGTCTGTCTCTAGTAGTTGCAAACATGTTTGGTACTCTGCACGGTTTCGGTTTCTCTGCTGGTCTTATCGACTTCGTATTGAACTGGGGTCTAGCAACTAAACCATTCGTACTACTACTAATCGGTCTTGGTTTCGGTGCTTTATACTTCTTCACTTTCTCTTTCGCAATCCGCGCTTTCAACTTGAAATCGCCAGGTCGTGAAGATGATGACGAAGCTGTAGCAGCTCCTGCTGGCGACGCACCAAAAGGTGAAGTTGCACGTCAATACCTGAAAGCACTAGGTGGTCACGACAACCTAACTTCAATCGACGCTTGTATCACTCGTCTACGTCTAACTCTTAAAGACCGCTCTATCGCAGATGAAGCTGTTCTTAAGAAGCTTGGCGCTAAAGGTGTGGTTAAACTAGGTGAAAACAACCTACAGGTTATCCTAGGCCCACTAGCTGAAATCGTAGCTGGCGAAATGAAAGCTATAGGTGCAGGTGAAGACCTATCTGATGTAAAACTTCCATAGTGACGGAAGTACTTAATTAAGAAGTAAAGTTACTCTTAAGTAAGTTTCAAATTGAAAGCCTCCCAAACGGGAGGCTTTTTTGTGCCTACTGTTTAAGGTCAATGAACCCGGTTCGTTCTATTCTTCATCGAATAGCAGAAATAATCGCAATTAACGGACGGTTCTTATTGTGCAAAGGCGAAGAATTGTGGATGATTAGCAACAATGATCTTTCTATCTTTGACAGGCGCTGTAAGCGACCATTTTCATTGGTACAAAAGATAACTTTCTCTGACAATACTAAATACATAGAGGTGCTATAGATGAGTGAAGCTGAGGCTCGTCCATCGAATTTCATTCGCCAAATTATCGATAAAGATTTAGCGGATGGTACACACAGTAGCGTGCATACTCGTTTCCCGCCGGAGCCAAATGGCTACCTGCACATTGGTCACGCTAAATCTATTTGCTTGAACTTTGGTATTGCTCAGGAC
>NZ_JBFRVX010001375.1:0-1173 GCF_041475345.1 Vibrio sp. 10N.222.48.A3
ATGTGGGACTTTAGACCTCAGGAGTGCTTTCAACTTCGAAATAAAATATCAGGCGAAGAAAAGAGACTAACCCATACAGAAAGCCAGTTGTTATTGCTCTTACTTTCGAATAAACATCGAGTCGTAACTAAGTCAGAAATTCACAAAAAAATTTGGCTAGGAAAATGTGTTTCAGATGCCAGTATCACACACAGTATTGCTTCATTACGTCTAGCTTTAAATGATACAGCGGAAGCGCAATGTATCATTCGAACCGTACCTAAAGCCGGCTACTTTGTCGCTGAGAATAAAATAGCTCTAGCTTTAACCAACCAAGACCAATCCTATACTGGGCGCCCTGATAAGATACGAGCTCTTAAACTTAGGTGTTCTTGGCAAGTTGGAGTAATACTTTTATTAGTCAGTATGAACTTGTTACTGTTTTGGTTTTTGTTCATCCCTTCACAAAGCGAACCTAAACTGAACATGTCAAGGTTGAACTCTCAAACCAACACTTTTACGATCAAGAACAACGATTTCCATAGTCAACAGCTCCTAGAACAACTGATTAGACACCCTGATTTGAACAATGTGAATTTTTATATCACTTCAAATAAAACTAGGATTTATGTAAGTTGCATTCACCAGAATTCCTCATCACCTTACGGCCAAAGCATCAACTTCTCCATTGATATTAAGCGCGCTATAGAGAGAACTAGTAATGATATTGTACAAAAATGCCAATAAGCGCTACAGACTTGGCGTTGTCTTTTTACTTGCCTTGTTTCCTATTCAAATCTTTCTGAACGCATCGTTTATTCCTAGTTTTGCTAAAAACGCTACTACCCAAATAAGTAAAACGATTCTGACTTACGGTGAGACAATGGGAGACAATAAATACAGAAAAATCGACTACCACTTAAAACCTTATCTATGGAACCGATTTCTCTTACTTACTTCTATCCATTTCGGCAATGGGAAAAAGGTTGATACACAATTCCTTATTACCTTTTGGCCAAAATCTATTTATTCAATAAAATACATCAATAAGCTGGTTGACGCTCCAGAGTCAGAATATTTCGATTTGCCGGAGCAACATGTCCTTTTTGACGGGGGCGAAGAAATTTTTCAAACTTTGCGAGAAACCCCATACCAATATTGCTACATCCAACTGTCGAACAGCTCAGTTCTCCC
>NZ_JBFRVX010001376.1:0-562 GCF_041475345.1 Vibrio sp. 10N.222.48.A3
TGGCCATGCAAGAAGCAACAAAAGCTAATTACATAAATTTTGTTTCGATGCTTTATCACTACTCTGTCCCAGGAGAAGCTCAATTAAATAAAGCAGCTTTAGCTTCACCTACAGCTGAGATGCAAAGGTTATTCTCTACGATGGCTGAAGAAGAGGCTGATCACGACATTGTGGCGATGAAAGATATGAAATCGATGGGTTATAAAATCGGAATCGAAGATGAATTGGTTTCTAGCTACCACAGACAATGGGATAATTTCACAGAAGCTAAAACCTATGAATACTTAGGAATGAATGTTGTTATCGAGAATGCAATTCACTATTTAGCACAAGCAGTAGCAAAAATGGTGGAGCGGTTGGAACTGAGTGAAAAGGAATGTACGTGGATACGTATTCATTGTGTTGTAGATAAGAGACATGGAGAAGCCGCATTGGCTTGTGCACAACAACATATGAATGAACACACTATAAATTCAATTGTGAATGGAGCGAGGGAAGATATGGAAAGATTTTCTAACATGTTTGTGAGTGCTCTAAGAAAAGATACTCAACTATCTTATAT
>NZ_JBFRVX010001377.1:0-1014 GCF_041475345.1 Vibrio sp. 10N.222.48.A3
GCGTGTATCTTCACACAACCTACGAAATTCATCATATACCGATTCTGGCAAGTGTTCGAACTCTCGCCTAAACCCTTCAACTGTTAATGACAAACTTGCAATCGGCGTTCTTAATTCATGCGTTAGAATTTGAAGAACCAGCATGCGGCTCTTCATCTCTTGTTTTTTACTGTTCCAACGGTAAACCGCCCACCCCAACACGAGTAGGATATTGGCAATCACCAAAATAAACATGGCTATCTGCAGAAGTTCTGAATGATCTTCTATTTCCCAACATACATTGCCGCGTTGGACAAAACAGCTGTTGCCTTCTGAGGACAAACTAAAGGCTAAACCCGCGAGCGTAGCGTTTTCGTTCCAAACTGATTCTTTATACAGGTAATATCTATCACCGCGCTTGACCCACATTTCATCAAGCTCAACAAACATACTCGCACCCGCTAGCAAAGCTGTTATGGCTTCATTGTCCATCTTCTGTAGACGAGACAGTAGTTCATCGTGTTCGGTGTTCGGTCGCTCTTGAATGTGCATGTAGCGCTTCAACGAGTCAAATTTCTCTGGGTATAACTCAACGTAGCGTGCGGCATATGAACCGCCACCGGGATGAATCAAACCACTTCGAGTAAACCAACGATCAGAAAGTTTAGTTCCTTTACACATTGCACGAGTAAAGACCAAAGGCTCTGTGATTAGAGGGCTTAAAGGCAACTTTCCGCTGCATGTTTTTGATAACCGGTATAAGCGTTGGATGTCTTTTAGTGGGTATTCAGCAGTTTGCGGCAGCATAGAGGACGGCATGATCAAGCGAGTCGGGTAATCAGCCTGAAGCAGTCGAATATCATAAGATTCAATTGCCATTTCATGATCAAAAAGTTTAGTGAAGTTATCGATACGCTCAGGTAAAGAGTCAGCAAACGCGTTCACTGAAACGGATAATGTAGCGATAAGCAGAGTAAATGTTCTTTTGATGATCACAAACCAACGCAAATTCATATAGATCAATCAAATATATAC
>NZ_JBFRVX010001378.1:0-1555 GCF_041475345.1 Vibrio sp. 10N.222.48.A3
GTGATGCTATTGGGTTTCCTGCGGAGTCTTCACCTTGAATATCAAAAGCAAAGTTAATTTGATCGCCAGTATAAGAAACCTGCCCACCACCGATAGACGGAACATGATCAATAGATTGAGAAATCGTGGTGGTTAATGAGATATCGATATTATTGCCAACACTAGTAGCATCAATATCGATACGTAATACTTCGTCAGTACCTTGAACACCAACAATGGAATTCGTTACCGAGTCGTAAGTAAACGTGACAACTTGGCCGCTTGATGTAATGTCGTTATTAAGCTCACTTAGGAGTGAAGCAAGGGAGAGTGTGTCTGGGACAAAAGAATCTGGGTCTAGAGCTAAACTGCCCGCAATAATCGTTTCTGTGGTCGTAATAGATTGGGGGTAGGTATTGCCAGAAATAGAACCTTCAGTGACTGATTCGCTGATCGATTGACCACCAGCTGAACGTGTGATCGTTCTAAATTCCTCTCGAGTTTCCTCTACCTCTTCTTTCGCAAGCCCTGATGTCTCAAAGAATGTCGAGGGCTGAGTTTGAATATTATTGTATTCAATCGTAACAAAGCCTGCATTTGCAGAGCCTAGCCCTTCACCAGCAGCCGTTGCTTCCAAAATTTCAGTAGGATCGGCGCCACCTAAAATAGCTTCTTGGATTGCCGCAATATCATCGTCAGTAAATGCTCCGTCGTCAGATTGCTCTAGATCGAAATTGACCTCTCCGGCGATAGGGGCATCAGCCCAAGACAATTCTTGGTCAATACATCCAACACAATTCTCGCCAACCAGAACCTCACCATTTGGAGCACCTAATACAAGTTCTGCATTATTTGCGGTAATGACTATCTCATTTTCACGGATGATATCGCCAACTAGAACTTTTTTTGGGTTGCCGTCAGGTGTTACTACAACCACATCCCCACTTACTGCTTCAACAACCGCAGCTTGGCGCGAAACCTCAATATCCATATATCCCCCGTTATCACAAGCACTCTTATCTAGAGCTGTACAAATTATTTTTGTTAATCATTACAGGCTTTAATCAAATTCATACTTACCCCTCATCAATGGCCAATCTTTTGTTGTGCCTCTTCGAGTTGAAAAGAGATAAGTATTTAACCTGTTTTTTTTATAGTTTACTTACTGTTAAGCCTAGTCTTCCCCATAAAAAATGCCATGTCTGTGCTAAGAGACTCCTTTTCACAAATTCACTTATTCTCTATGGATTTCTAAAACACAAATTAAACGTTAGTAGTGCATTGATTTATATGCAAATAAACTCACAGCGATGTTACATCTCTTTAATCCTATAAAGATATACAGGAATAAAGTAGATAAATCATGAGCGAATATCAGACATTGCTTGAGGCAAACGATGTGATAGCAACAAAGCAGAGAGTAGTCCCAAACTTGAGACAATGTTCAGCACAAAGCGGATGAAAAACCATTTATTAAGCGTATATTTCGCCAGTTTCATATATGCCCATCAACATATTAAGGTGCTATGGAGGAACAATAGTCATGACTTATCATTCGATACACACATATCAAAAG
>NZ_JBFRVX010001379.1:0-1186 GCF_041475345.1 Vibrio sp. 10N.222.48.A3
CTAGAGAATGATGTTCAGGAATCTTTAAAGTATAAATCCCATTATGGACATGATTTTGACTTTGCTGAAGACGATTTCACACTATCACTGAAAGTGAAACCTAATGTAAAACTAGAACATCCGATAGATTTGGTTAGCAAAGGTATTTGGAGTGATGGTTTCCACCTAAAGTTAACCAAAGAGGGAGCTATTGAGTGGTTTATGATTTCACGCCAACTAGCAACTTATGCTGGTGGAAGTGACTTAAGAAAGGTATCTGTTACAACCAAAGAGGCACTTAACCTAAGTCAGTGGAATACCGTTGCTGTACGTGTTGACCGTAATACCCAAAAAGTTTCTATTTGGCTTAATGGTAAGCAAGCGACACTAGTTGACGCTTACAACAATAAAGCTGAAGTTGACGATATTAAACTTACTGACGGCTATGCCGGTGTTTGGGGTGCGGGTAGCCGTTTAGATGCAGGAACAAGTCAAGGGTTGATTATTGCCAAGCCTTGGATGGACGCAGGTAAAGACGCAACGGCCAACCTTGAATCTGAGCAAATAGCCGGTAATTTCTTAGTTGATAACATTGAGATGCGCTCTTTTGCTTTGTCTGATGGTGAGATGAAAGATCTTGCGAATGACAACCTAAAGTATGCACATACACCACGCCCATATAATGGACAGTCACTTCCATTTAATGGTAATCAGACGTTTACATGGAAATTATCTAAATCTAGTGCTTACAAAGTGTATACCAGTACAGATAATAGCACTTGGTTAGAAGTTCAATCAGGTGCTAGTTCTGCTGTTTCAGGTTCACACACTGTCAATCTAGACCCAGCAAGCGATGTTTTATATTGGCGCGTTGATGTTGATGGTAAAAAGGGGAGCGTATGGTCTGTTCGTAACGCACTAAAAGCGGGCGTGCAGAATGTTTCCTTCAGTTACGCTGAAGAAAATGCCGGCGCTAAGTACCCAGCGTGTAAAGTAAGTAAGAGTGAACCTTGCTTGTTTGGTTGGGGCAATAGCAATAGAACTGACCAATTTAAGAACACTTGGACGCAAAACCCAGCAGGTACCACTAACTGGGAGGGGCATATTTACTTGGGGGGGGATGAGAAAAAGTCAGAGGTTTCTGTTACGGCTCAAAGTGGCAAAGATTGGAAAACAGTCCGCTTTAGAACTGCTGTTATTGGAAAAG
>NZ_JBFRVX010001380.1:0-994 GCF_041475345.1 Vibrio sp. 10N.222.48.A3
CAATGTCAATCATAAGAATGACATTCAGAATATCTCCACCGATGAAATCAGACAGAACATTGTGATTGTACTGAGTCAAGGAAATACTGATTTAAATCCCAACAACGTTGAAAAAATCATGGCCAACTTTTCAGGGAGAAATATTCAGTTTGTTTCACCTGACGATATGCTTGAGGAAATTAAACAGGGTATTGAACAATACCATCAACAAACGCATCAACAAAAAGAGGAATTCGACACACCCACTCAAGACCATGATTCATTAACCAACGAGCCGGACACTGATATTAATCAACACACAAAAGAAATCAAAGATAAAGAGCTTGAACACTTCGACAGCAAAGAACCCTCCCCTCAAAAAACGTTTGATTTTAATCAGGAGCGTGACAACAACAATGACCAAGATAATAAACTAGATAGAGAGTTAGAGCGGTAGAAAAAGGGGTGTCCAATGGACTACCCTTTTTTTTTGCCTGCCAGAAACTCATCGACTTTATTATCGATATCAGATTTCACCTGTTGCCTAAAGGGTTTGGATTCTTTTTGTTGTCGGAATAATTTTTCACCATCAAAGGTTTGTCCATGAACCACATCAGTGATCGCAGATGAGCCACGAACGACACGATAAATCTCTTCCATCAACGCACGGTTCGATGGACTATCATCCTCACTGTCATTGAGTTTGATGCGCAGTGCCAACATCAAAAGTTGGCGTGTGGCCTCTGCATCACTTAATGCTTCCTTATCCCTAAACGTCTTAAAATCTTGCGCTAACTTTCCACGTAAAGAACTTTGTAGCGGATAAGAACGTGTCATATTGCCCTCCTCAATCCCAATTAAAAGCATTGTTATTCAAATGAAATTTCAATCAATTAATTTTATAAAAGACCCTTCAAGCATTGTCAATAAAGGGCTCAATCAACATTCAATGATTTCCAATTAAAGGACCTTGAAAACGCTCTCATCGCTTTACCTATAAGGGATCAATTAATAA
>NZ_JBFRVX010001381.1:0-2702 GCF_041475345.1 Vibrio sp. 10N.222.48.A3
ACTGAATACTGAATACTGCTTAGTTTTTTGATTTTTGCTGCTCTGTCTGCAACTAACGGTAAAATAGATAAAAGCCCGTGCGATCTCAGATCTCACGGGCTTTGTATCGTTTTATCTAAAACAAGTATTAGATCGAGTAGAAGAAATATAACTGGGACTTCATTCTAATGATGATCCCGCGTATTACGTCTAGGAACGCCATAAAGCTGATCGGCTTCTCACCGCTTACCCAAGCTAACCCTACAGAGCCGACTGGAATATCGTAACCTTCCGCCTCGTCAATTTTTAAGCGGACAAAGTGGTGCTTGTTCTGAAGGTTTCGACCTGTGGTGACACGAACTTGTTCATCAATACCTAATAGGCTAGCTTGTGCTTCACCCGTCGCTTCAACAATGCCTTCTACGGTTGCGGAGAATATCTTGCCTGGGTATACCGCCGTTGCAAACTCAGCAGGTTGGCCCACTTTTACGTTACGAATAGCTTGGTGATTCACTCGCATTAACACGTATTTTTCTTCAGTGTACATTTGGATACGAGGCATCATTGATACTCGCTGTCCTTCACGAAGAATGAAATTAGTTACAAAGCCGTCAGTCGGCGCAGTTACTTTGGTACTGTTCAAATCCCATTGAGCTTGAGCCAATGTTGCTTTTGCCGAATCTACCTCAGTTTGTTTCTTACTGACGTTGGTTTCTGCTTTGTGGATGTTTAACTTCGCGTTCTCAGCATCAACTTCTTTCTTACTTAGTTGAGATTCCAATGTGGTGACGTTATACGTTGCCAAGTCTACCTTTGCCGTTTGTTGGTCGATGTCAGTCTCAGTAATCGTATGTTCTACAACTTTGTTTTGCTTTTGGTAACGGTCAAGTGTTTTAGATTGCAGAACAAGATCTGTTTTTGCTGATTCTATCTGAGCGACAGAGGCTTTGATATCTTCAAGCGCTGACTGATAGCTTACTTTAGCGATGCTCACTTCTTGGTGAGCGGTATCCAAAGCAACGTTCGCCGATTCAAGTTGCACGTTAGCCTTATCTCTTGCAATAACATATTTGGTGTCATCAATTTCGTAAATGAGCTGACCTTCAATCACGTCTTGGTTCGGTCTAATGTGAACCTTGGTTGTTTTGCCTGACACATTGGTTGAATCTGGACGTAGCTGAATGTGTGGTGATTGAACGACTGAACCTCCAGAGAGATCCATCGGCGTGTAGTTAATGAGTCCAACCCAAACAAACAATAACCATGATGTACCACCTAGATAAGAAAATGCTTTGGTGCCCTTGTTCCATGGCATACCAATAAGCCTAAGTAGATAGATGAACAGTGCCCACAGAGCTAAGCCTTCTAACATGTTTGGCTCTCCCCATCTTGATCATTCTTAACTTGTTGTCCTGTTGGTTCCGCAGGTGCTTTCCATGTGTCTCTCAGGTTTATGATGGCTTTTTCCATATCAACAAACGCTAAAATGACGGCAAGTACCCATACCCAGTGCCATATGAAGCCAATCCAAGTTAAAGCTGTGATTAAACCGAGCTGGTGATGCTCTTTACTGTGGGCTTTATTGATTGGTAATTCATGAACACGCCAAAAGCCGTAACATGCAGCTGCGATTGTTGCGACCAACACAACGCCAGCTACGACGTGTAATGCGGTGTCTGCGCCTGTTCCAACAAATGGGACACTTAGTAAACTCATTGATCAACCCTAAGTAAAATTTGAACGCCGAGTGTGATGGAAGTTGGATTTACAGGTTGTAAATTTACTAATTACTTCGATAATGGCAATTATATGATTTTATCTGTGATCTCCTTTCTAAGGGTTAGCGACTAATGAACAATTGTAACTTCTTAAGAGCGTTAGGGATTTTGGGTATTTATCAACACGCTGTCACAAACCCTGTGGTTAATACGGAGCGTTTAGGTATTCCGAAGTCTGTATTTACTAACTCAATGAATCTTATTCCGGTCAATGAAGTCGATAAATGGTATGGGTTTCTTGAACAGCAAACTAATGATCCAGATATTATTCTGAAACTGTCTGACCGAGTGGATATTGAAAAATTAGGCCCGTTAACCAACTGGTTTTTTTCTGGACATGATCTTGCTTCTACGATCCGCCGAGTGAACATTGGCCTGCACTGTTTACAGTCTGGTGCGTTCTTATACGGTGCACAGGTAGGGACAATGATTAAATGGTGCTACGACAATCCTGCTTACTCAGAAACGGGTAAAGTGCATGACTCAATAAGAGTCGCGGTTTTCATTATGAAGATTTTACGTCGATATTTGGGTGATGACTTTAAACCCGTTGCGGTTTCAATAGCAGGTCGTCGAGAGAATGTTGACCTCTACCATGAATATTTCGGCTGTACGATTCAATGGGGACAGCCTCGCACAGAGGTTTGGATCCCGAGTGAATCGAGGTTATCAATCAATCAATCACTATCGAACAGTAAAGCAAATCTGGCGATGAACTTTCATGACTTGGATAACTATCTAAACATGCCAGATGCTGGTGATGAACATAAGGTCACCTATGAGATGATCAACTACAGTCGCCACTTTGGTTTACCAACCCTTCACAAGGTTTCCAGTTTATTAGGGCTCTCTGAGCAGCAGTTTCAACGCCGTTTGCATAAATCGGGCATCAATTTTTCTACCATTATGGGGTATGCATTAAGTAACGTGGCCGTGGAGTTGTTG
>NZ_JBFRVX010001382.1:0-1206 GCF_041475345.1 Vibrio sp. 10N.222.48.A3
ACCCAGTGCTACTTCAATATTGCGAGCAAACTGTGTATCCGCTTCATGGTCACCGATATACATCAAACACAGTTCTTTAGAGTGAGCTTCACCAAATATGTTTTCAACACACTTCATGCCGCCAAACGGATGCGGTTTTTGATTACCATTCGATACATCGTCATAGCCAACTACTGACTTAAACACCTCACCTATACCGTAGCTATCGAGTACAGTTCGAATATTCAATTGAGAGTTTTGCGAGCAAACCCCATGAGGAAGGTGCGCGAACTGACTGATCACGGTTTCCATTCCCTCAAACAGAGCTACGGGAGTTTGATTTTGCTCTTGATGCTCTGCCCACATACCACCAGCGATCAACATTTCATCATGAGACATCCCATAATAGTCGACATACAAGGCTTGCCAGTTTTTAGCACCGTGGTTGGCTTCGTGATAGAGCGCTTCACTCAACAAATATTTGGGTAAATTATCACCTGACAAATGTGGTGCGACCACAGAAATGATGTCTTTGGTTATTGCGATATTTTTTGGAACTGAATTGACTAAGGTTCCATCATAATCCCACAGTATGGCATCTAATTTCATACACTATCTCTTTGTTTAAATTGGCTATTTGAATTTATCACTCTCCCCCTATTGAGGAAAATTTTATTGTCTCTAATTTGAAATATAACCCGGAACAAGCAAAAAATTGAGAGGTTGCGGAGCGTAGAATCGTTAGACGAGAATAACTAAACAAGCTTTGCTCACATAACCGCTTTATCAATTGCAATATATCAGTATAATCCCCCGCTCTATAACGCTACCCAGCATAGGAATAGCGTCATCCCAAATTTTGTGAGTACCCAATGTCGAAACTATTTTTCAAAGGCCGTATTGAAACAAGACAGAACCACGTTCTTGCTGGCTACAATGTAAACCGCGATGTTAAAGTGGGTACTGAAGAGTCACCAGTTGCTGTAATGGTTCAAACTGAAGCTCGTAAAGCAGAAGTTGAAGCAATCGCGGCCGAGCATTCAATCTTTGTTACTGTATCTGTTGATGCAACTAAAGAAGAAAACACGCTTGAGTTCGACACATTACTAAACAAGCCAAAAACAATGACGTTCGAAAAGACACCTAACCGTAACGACCCATGTTCTTGCGGTAGCGGTAAGAAATACAAGAAATGTTGTGCATAAGCACTTCTGATTCATGCTACTC
>NZ_JBFRVX010001383.1:0-1042 GCF_041475345.1 Vibrio sp. 10N.222.48.A3
GGGTCGATTACCGGCGCTCCAAAAGTTCGCGCGATGCAGATCATTGAGGAGCTAGAGCCTCATCGTCGCTCGGCGTATTGCGGTAGCATTGGTTATATCAGCCGTAATGGCAGAATGGACACCAGCATTACGATTCGTACGTTAGTGGCAGAAAACAATACGCTTTATGCTTGGGCTGGAGGAGGTGTAGTATTTGATAGTGATTGTGCTTCTGAGTACCAAGAGACTCTTGATAAGCTGAGTAGAATATTGCCTGTACTGGCTGATAGATAAATTTAATCTAGATTTATTAAAACGGGTTATTAAAAACAGCTAAAAAGCCAATCTGGAAAGTACTTTAATATTAAAAAAGCTAAGTGGGCAATCACCTACTTAGCTTTTCAATAACACTAGTCTAGAATGTGTATGTCGTCGCCAAATAGAATGAGCCTAGTGTGTGAACGTTAGATAACTCTTTGTTCTTTTCATCTTTCACTTTGATATCAGCTGCTTCCCAATCAATACCTGCACGTAATGCTAGAGCTGGTGCAGCAGGAATTGCATACTCTACGCCCACCCCCATTTTTATACCAGATACGGTTGATGACTTAGTCGCAAAGTATTTATTATTAGCACTGTTTTCAATTTCTGAATTTAAAAAGCTATAACCTAAAAGTGCATAAGGTCGAAGACCAATATCGAACGTATAACCAACATTCGCAGCAACGCTAATTGAACTAAAATCTGTTGTGAATGCTTTTGAACTGCCTACTTTTGTTGTAGACGTTCCATATTTAGTATATTGACCTTCGATACCAATAATACGGTTGATCTGATAACCGGCAATGAGTTTATAAGAAGGTGATTCAGTTTCAGTTGTTGTGGTTTTGCGAGTTATGGCCTTACCAAAACCACCATCATCAAGTTCAGTTGAACCAGCTCCTACTCCGATATAGAAACCATTTGGGTCTTTTTGTGCAGCCACTGCAGATAAAGGTGCAATTAGAGCAAGCGTCACTATCATTTTTTTCATATCGAATCCATTTTTATAGTTTTTCAAACC
>NZ_JBFRVX010001384.1:0-1019 GCF_041475345.1 Vibrio sp. 10N.222.48.A3
ACTGTATAAAACAGGCCGTATGAGTGAATTTAAATAACCTACAGAGTCAGAGTGACGATATTCCAACGGTAAGAATAAGTTTAGCGCATAGATTGAAACCCCACCAATGAAAATAGCCACAACAATTACACTGAAAAAAGTTTTCTCTTTTAAGATTTTAACTTCAATATTATCTTTAAACATACCACAGACAATCGACTTCGGCTTGATGAAAATTAATATGGGGATTATCACTCCAAGAAAAACTAGAGAGAAGCAAATTTGGTCCAAACTCATGTCTAAAAACCTTATTATTCTATTTAATAGATAGTAATACTATACCAAATATAGTTAATACAACCCCTGATATTTGCAATCCACTTAAATACTCAGAGAATATAAAAACACCACTGAGGGTGATGCATAAAATAGTCAAGCCAGCCATAACAGGCGAAACTATCGATAATGGATACATAGAGTATATTTTTAGTGTAATAAGAAAACTACCGCCATAAAAAAATAGTGCCAATAACACACCATAGAGAAAACCATTACTTATAGATAATGGAAACACACGCCCACTACAGTATTTAAGTAATACCTGTGCAGAAACATTTAGTGAAATAGCAATAGCTATATATAAGATCCCTCCCATAATTATATCCTATTATTATTTTCTGTAACTCTGTCGATAATATACGTAGGTGCTTTATTCACTTCTATGAAAACCCTTCCTATATATTCACCAATAACGCTTAAGCCGATTAATTGAATACCACCTAGAAAATATATTGGCAGTGTAATTGACGCCCAACCAGGAACAGTTCCACCAAATATAATTGACATTGATAAAATATATAGCGACATTAAAATGCAAGTGAGAACAATAAGACCACCAAGTGCTGCAAACAATCTAAGAGGGACTATTGAAAAGGAAATAATTCCGCTTAACGCAAGATTCATCATTTTTTCAAACGTATATTTACTTTCACCATGTTCTCTATCGTAAACATCAAACTCAACAATTGAAGATCGTAAAC
>NZ_JBFRVX010001385.1:0-818 GCF_041475345.1 Vibrio sp. 10N.222.48.A3
AGGTCGCATACAGGTATTTGTTGCCGAGCCAGATTTAGATGGTGAGATGAGAATCTCGGGTGGTTTAGCCTCTGAACTAGGCTTCAAAAATGATGCTCCTGAAGGCCAGGAAACCACAACCACGGCGGATGGCAAAGTTGTACCTGCACCTGCTGTAGGTCGAACGACATTAGTTCAAGATGTCGATTTGAATACTGTAGCTGGTTCACAAAACGCAATCAGTGTCATCGACTCTGCAATGCAGTACGTTGATTCACAGCGTGCTGATTTGGGTGCGAAACAAAACCGTCTAAGCCACAGTATTAATAACTTGGCAAACGTTCAAGAGAACGTAGACGCTTCAAACAGCCGAATCAAAGATACGGACTTTGCGAAAGAGACAACGCAAATGACCAAAGCTCAAATTCTGCAACAAGCTGGTACATCTATACTAGCTCAAGCAAAACAGTTGCCTAACTCTGCAATATCACTATTGCAATAGTTATTGGTTGAACTCGCTATTCGTGTTCAGACGTGAACCGCTTAGCGAGGGATACTGGCAAGCATACTTACTATTGGGTGTTTAGCTCTCTCATCTCTCACCTGCTATCCATTTTTACGGTAAGAATGCAACGGCGTGTCGGAAATGTGTTCATTTCTCGATGATCTCCGCACAGGCTCTGACACGCCAACTAGCCCCGGTTCCTTCACAGGAAAAGGGGCTTTTTCCTTTCTATTTCTACACTTTTGTTTTCTTTTAGAGCGTCTAGTTTACTTTTCAAATCCGTAAAACCTCGATCTCACTTACCTGTTTCACGACAAACAACTCAACTCTTTGT
>NZ_JBFRVX010001386.1:0-3652 GCF_041475345.1 Vibrio sp. 10N.222.48.A3
AATTTATGGCTGTTAAAGAGTAACTTTCGTCAGTTCATTGGTCACTTTTCTGGCTCGATTGAAGACAACAATGGAGTGACACATCACCTCGATGGTGTTCTTGGCCTAACAGAAGATCACTTTGCTCGCTGGTAACGTAATTCTGCTGATTGAATCTCAGGCGAGCAAGTCTAAGTAAGCTTGATACTAAGAACGCGTATGGCGTCTCAACAAGGATAAAACATGAATATCGACGCATTAATCAATCACCCAGAATGGCTACTGCTGGTATTAGCGCCCTTGTTCATTGTGTGCATGTTGGCTGAGTATTTTATCGGTCAGAAGCAAGGTCGACTGCCTGATAACTCGAGCTATAAACTTTCAGAAGTGATGTGTAACTTCACGCTGGCAGGAATGCATCAACTCTCCGATTTGCTCACCGGGTTATTGGTCGTGCAGTTGTATCTTTGGATGTTTGGTTGGCGCTTAATGGATATTGAAATGGGCGTGCTGAGTTTTGTTGTATTGATGGTGTTGCAAGACTTTTGCTATTACTGGTTTCATAGAGCAAGCCATCGTGTTCGCTGGATGTGGGCAGCACACGTGGCACACCACAGTTCAGAAAGCATGAACTTCAGTACGGCTTTCCGTCAAAGCTTAATGTATCCACTTGCTGGGATGTGGCTTTTCTGGATACCGTTGGTCATCATAGGTTTTGACCCTAAATGGGTCGTCTTTGTGGTGCTTCTGAATCTAGGTTTGCAGTTCTTCGTCCATACACAATGGATACGAAGCTTGGGGCCACTTGAATACATCTTTAACACCCCATCACACCACCGTGTGCATCACGGCAAAAACCCGCAATACATCGATAAGAACTACGCCGGCGTTTTGATCATTTGGGATAAATTGTTTGGTACGTTCGAGCCTGAAATTGAAACCGTGCGTTACGGCGTCACCAAACCCGTAAACAGTTTTAACCCTATAATCGTCACCTTTCAAGAATGGAAGGCTATATTCAAAGATTTGAGAAACCGAGAGCTAACCATTAAACAGAAAGTCCAGTTGATACTCTCACCCCCATCGGATTAAACGGACGATAGACAGATTGTATTAACTAAGATACCGCCTCAACTGGATTCAAAGACATCCCCACCGACTCGATTGAATAGTAAAGCACCGTTTTCCGACAATTTATTTGTGATCTGGGTTGCACGCGTACCGCATACTATCAGATACTGAACAAAACTAACCTTCAGCCACAGTAAACGTTCTGCGCTTGCTGTTCAGGAATTTCAATGAGTTCAGATAATCAGCCGACCTACTTCTTTTTCGATTACGAAACGTGGGGCGTTAGCCCAGCAAAAGACCGTCCGAGTCAGTTTGCGGGTGTTCGTACCGACCAAGATTTCAATGTTATTGGAGAGCCTCTGGTTATCTATTGCCAACCTCCTGCTGATTACCTCCCTGCGCCTGAAGCTGCGTTGATCACCCGTATCACACCACAGAAAGCGGCTTCACAAGGTCTCCCTGAGCCAGAGTTTATCGCTAAGATCCATGCTGAGTTGGCGAGACCAAACACCACAAGCCTTGGCTACAACAGTATCCGATTCGATGATGAAGTAACGCGTTACACCTGTTACCGAAATTTCATTGACCCATATGCGTGGAGCTGGCAGAACGGCAACTCACGTTGGGATCTATTAGATGTAATGCGCGCTGTTCACGCACTGCGCCCTGAAGGCATTGTTTGGCCAGAGAACGAAGAAGGTTATCCAAGTTTCAAACTGGAACACCTATCTGTGGCAAACGGCATTGAACACGAGAACGCGCACGATGCGATGGCCGATGTTATTGCGACCATCGAGTTAGCAAAGAAGCTTAAAGCTGCACAACCTAAGATGTTCGATTACCTTTACAACATGCGTCATAAGCGTAAGCTAAATGACCTAGTTGACATCGTAAACATGACACCATTGATGCACGTTTCGGGCATGTTTGGCCGTGACTGCAACTACACAAGCTGGATTGTGCCTATGGCTTGGCACCCAACTAATCAAAATGCGGTTATCGTGGTTGATTTAGCTAAAGATCCAAGCCCACTACTAGAACTGGACGCTGATGAACTCAGAGACAGACTCTACACCAAACGCAGTGAACTGAGTGAAGACGAGCTACCCGTACCCATCAAATTGGTTCAACTGAACAAGTGCCCTATTCTTGCTCCAGCCAAAACGCTGACGGCTGAAAATGCCGAAACCATCGGTATCGATCGCCAACAATGCTTGAAGAACTTGGCACTGCTGCGCGAACATCCAGAGATCCGCGAAAAACTCATTGGCCTTTACTCTCAAGAGCGCGAGTACGAAAAGAGTGATGATGTTGATACCCACCTTTACGACGGTTTCTTTTCACCTGCTGATAAAACAGCGATGAACATCATTCGTGAAACTGACCCGAACAACTTGGCAGCTTTGGATATCACCTTCAGTGACGAACGTATTAAACCGTTACTGTTCCGTTACCGTGCACGTAACTTCCCATGGACGCTCGACGAAGCTGAGCAATTGAAATGGGCAAACCATTGTCGTGAGTTTTATGAGTGCCGTTTAGAAGAGTACATGCTCAACCTTGAAAACCTCGCGCACGAACATGAAAGTGACGAGAAGAAAATGGCTATCTTGAAGGCGGTTTATCAATACGTAGAAAAGTTAGCTAGTTAATTCCATTATCAAGAGACGTAACACTTTGAAAGAAAGATTGATCCAACTGGTTTACTGCTTAATCTCCTTCACCTTAATCATAGGTGCACTTACAGTAGGTAACGCGTTACAGCACTTTTTGGATACCTCAATCCCAGGCAGTATTTTTGGCATGTTGATTCTGTTTGCCGCCATGGTGATTGGTATTGTTCCTTCGCACTGGGTACAACCCGGTGCAAGCTTGATTATCCGCCTAATGATCTTACTGTTTGTTCCGATCAGTGTTGGGTTGATGGATCACTTCGACATGCTCATCGCGAACGCATTGCCAATTATGGCGAGCGCCGTTGGTGGCACGTTGCTGGTGTTGGTGTCCTTATCATGGTTTTTAGACCGCTTGCTTTCGAGAGGTAACTGATCATGTGGATTCTACTCACCATCGTGGTATTCCTGTTTGCTCGCTGGGTAAGTCAGAAAGTGAACTCACCACTGTGTAATCCCCTGCTGATCAGCATTGGTATCATCATTCCGATACTCACGTTCTTCAAAGTACCGTTTGAGACTTACTATGCGGACAACACCTGGATTACCTACATGCTGCAGCCCGCGGTAGTTGCCCTTGCTTATCCGCTTTATGAACAGCTACCTCAAATCAGAGCCAACTGGCGCATCATCACCTTTGCTTGCACACTAGGCAGTGTGATGTCGATGACAACAACAGCAATGATTGCGGTCGCCTTTAAAGCAGACTTAAGTTTGATTGCGAGTTTATTAGGTAAGTCAGTCACCACACCAATTGCGATGGAAGTATCGAGCCATTTAGGTGGTGAAGCAGCGATTGCGGCAATACTGGTATTGATTGTTGGTCTATTTGGGGCAATTTTTGCTTATCCAATCTACAATCTCATTGGTATTAAGAGCCCTATTGCCCGAGGTTTAACCATGGGTACCGTGTCTCATGCTTTAGGTAC
>NZ_JBFRVX010001387.1:0-690 GCF_041475345.1 Vibrio sp. 10N.222.48.A3
CTTTGTAACATTTACGATTTCTAATTGACCCTTTTGTCGAGTAATCTGCGCGGGCAATTTAAACATCTTTGTCACAATTGCACAGGAATCACTACAAGGAGGGAACTGATGAGTTCATCAGCTTCAATAAAAAACAATTCGCCTAAAAAACCTATTTTTACTCGCTTTTTAGATGGCGTTGAATATTTGGGGAACCTATTACCCCACCCAATCACTCTTTTCGCAATCTTCTGCTTAGCAATCCTCGTTACTTCAGGTATTGCTGGTTACTTCGAAGTGTCTGTTATGGACCCTCGACCAGAAGGTGCTAAAGGTCGTGCTGCTGACGGCATGATCCACGTTGTAAGTCTGCTTAACGCAGAAGGTCTACAACTTATTGTGACTAACTTAGTTAAGAACTTTGTTGGTTTTGCTCCACTAGGTACTGTACTTGTTGCTATGCTTGGTGTAGCGATTGCTGAACACTCAGGTCTACTATCTGCTGCAATGCGTGGCATGGTAATGGGTGCTTCTAAGCGTATGGTTACAGTAACTGTTGTGTTTGCAGGTATTATCTCTAACACAGCATCAGAGCTTGGCTATGTGGTACTTATTCCACTAGCAGCAATGCTTTTCCATTCTTTAGGTCGTCACCCTCTTGCTGGTCTTGCTGCGGCATTCGCTGGTGTGTCAGGTGGTTACTCTGCAAAC
>NZ_JBFRVX010001388.1:0-2514 GCF_041475345.1 Vibrio sp. 10N.222.48.A3
GAAGCGCTGTTGCTGATATCTTCTCTGAAAGTAGCGAGGAAGAAGTAGAAACCGACCCAAAGCCAAAGATTGATAAAGCTTCGTAGTTCTACTTTTCGATATTTAAAGCACGGCTGTTTAAATTATCGCTATTTGGGTTATAGGGATGTGGGTTATAGCTACTTAGCTTAGCCCAAGCGAGTTAACCTGCTCTAAGACCACTGTTGTTAGTAACTGCAGTGGTCTTTTTTATGTGTATCGGCCTCGCTTTGTCCTGCACTCTCCCCTTTAAGCTTACTAGTACCCAGGCTAATAGGTGCCTAAGTTTATATTTCATAAGAGAAAACAAATTTAAATCAGTTCGTTAGGTTTGTCACAAACATAGTGGCAATTCGGGCGAGAAGGCAATTAATTGCTTTGTTTATAAGGCAAGCAGTTGAAATTATTCTAGAAAATGACTAAAACTTAATAGTACTCACGGATATTACGCTCAACAAAAGGACTTAGTTTGATGAATTCCACTTTAGCGTCAGACACAGCTGCACATCTAAACTCACAAGAAGTTAGCGAGCTTGTTGATGAAAGCGTTCTAGAGCAAATGATTCGAGATACAAGTGCGGATATTATCCCGATCTTGATCGACCATTATGTCGAAGAATCACAAACACGCTTGGTCGCCATAAAAGAGGCTGTCGCTCAGCACGACGCTCAAACACTTGAGTTCGAGGTTCATACTCTTGGCAGCACCGCACTCTCATTAGGTAATCGCCCTTTGGGTGAGTTAGCTCGCGCTTTAGAGAAGCAGTGTCTAGAACAGAGTCACGATGCGGCATTTCTGCAAGTTGACGAATTACTAGAACTCGCAGAGCGTTCAATCAAAGCCTTGCTTGACAGGAAACAGGCAGGCTTCAGTTAACTTTGGATGTTCAGATAAAAACTCAACATAGTCGTTATTAATATAGTCCCCATAAAGATGCGAACCAGTATGAGTAGCAATGCGGGAAATTCTACACACCGCGCCTTAAAAGATTGCATGCGGTAGATAACAAATACACAAGACTCGTATTGATGGTTCCATATCACTATGTTATTGATTGGTTAGGATAAAGTTTCAAAAGGAATACACAATGCGCCCTAAGGTATTGTTAGTTGAAGACTCCACCTCACTCGCCGTACTCTACAAGCAGTACGTAAAGGACGAGCCCTACGATATCTTCCACGTCGAAACCGGCGTGGAAGCTAAGACCTTCATTGAAAGGCACTCTCCACAGCTTGTTATTCTCGACCTTAAGTTGCCCGACATGCCAGGGGAAGAAGTCTTAGATTGGATTAGTACGAACGAAATACCAACCGCCGTCATTATCGCGACGGCACATGGCTCAGTAAACATTGCTGTAGACCTTATCCAGCGCGGTGCGGAAGACTTCTTAGAGAAGCCCATTCAAGCCGACCGACTAAAGACCTCTGTTCGCTTACATCTAAAAAGAGCTAAGCTAGAGAACCTTGTCGATGACATGCAAAGCAAGTTCGATCGTGACCGCTTTCATAATTTCATCGGCTCTTGCCTACCTATGCAAGCGGTTTACAAAATTATCGATTCGGTAGCACCAACTACCGCCAGCGTGTTTATTAACGGTGAAAGTGGTACGGGTAAAGAAGTGTGTGCGGAAGCGATTCACCAAGAGAGCCAGCGCAACAGTAAGCCCTTCGTTGCTATTAACTGTGGTGCTATCCCTCGAGACCTAATGGAAAGTGAAATCTTCGGTCACGTTAAAGGTGCATTTACCGGTGCGACAACCGACCGTAAAGGTGCCGCAATGCAAGCGCATGGCGGCACCCTATTTCTCGATGAGCTTTGTGAAATGGAACTGGAGATGCAGAAGAAGCTCCTACGATTTTTGCAAACCGGTACGTTTACCCCACTCGGTGGCAACCGCGAGATTAAAGTGGATGTCAGAATTATCTGTGCGACCAACCGCGATCCACTGGTTGAGGTAGAAGAAGGACGCTTTAGAGAAGACCTTTACTATCGTGTTCACGTTGTGCCTATCGAGATGCCACCGCTTCGTGAACGAGGAAGTGACATTGTCACCCTGTCTAATCACTTCTTGAAGCTGTACGCGAAGCAAGACAAGAAGAAGTTCAAATCAATAGACAAAGAAACGCAGAATCTACTTAAACGTTATGCGTGGCCGGGCAACGTACGTCAGTTGCAAAACATCATCCGTAACATCGTGGTGTTGAACAATGAAACGAGCGTGACCAAAGACATGTTACCGCCTCCGATTAATAAAGTAGACGCAGCTCAAGCCACGAAATCAGTGACACCTATTCGAGTAGCTGCGCCCCAAGCTGCTGTTGTGGAAGCACCAGAAGCTAAGTTGCCACCTATTACACCGGAAGAGTTGGAGCAATCCTCAGTTGTCCCCGCTAACAACGATCCGATGACGCCCGCATTTACAACAAGCGAAGGTGCTATTCGTCCAATGTGGCAAATAGAGCGCGAAGCTATTCAACATGCCATCAATCATTGCG
>NZ_JBFRVX010001389.1:0-2065 GCF_041475345.1 Vibrio sp. 10N.222.48.A3
TGAAGTGGGTAAACCTTGGTTGTACCAAAACGATGACAACATCATTGCTATTGCTGCTGATAGCCACGTTGAATCTGACTTACCTCAAATGTCGATCAACGACTTAGAAGCGATTCGTGATTTCATCATCGATTACGCGCAGTCCTTTGACCTTTCCTCTACAAAAGGCAAAGCAGCGTCATGCTCATCTTCAAAAGACGCAGCGCCCGCGGTGTGTTGTGATTCGTTCTCTCCAGCAGGTTTAACCGTAACTCAGGGCCAACAAAAGATTGTTGATAGCATTGACGCGCTTGATCTCACAGAGAGTGTTGAATTACTGCAAGGCTACGGTCGTGTGTTGGCTGAAGATGTGATCTCGCCAATCAACGTCCCACAGAATACTAATTCTGCAATGGATGGCTACGCGATTCGTAGTGAAGATCTTGAATTGGATAGCTACAACATTGTTGCTGAAGTTATGGCTGGTCACAGCTACGACAAAACCGTTCAACAAGGTGAAGCTGTTAAGATCATGACGGGTGCACCAATGCCAGATGGCGTTGATGTTGTTGTGATGCGTGAGCAAGCCGTGCAAGATGGCGATAAAGTTAGCTTCCCAGATGCGAAAATCTCCGTTGGACAAAATGTCCGTATGGCCGGTGAAGATTTAGAAATTGGCCAACCTGTCTTTACACGTGGCACACGCATCGAAGCACCAGAAATGGGTATGATGGCGTCGTTAGGTTTCGGTACCTGCCCTGTTCTGCGTAAAGTGAAGGTGGGTGTGTTCTCAACGGGTGATGAAGTTCAGGCACCGGGCGTTGAGCAAAAGCCAAACTCTATCTACGACTCGAACCGTTTCACTATCATCGGCATGCTTCAAAAGCTAGGTTGCGACATCGTTGATTACGGCATTATCGAAGATGACGAACAAAAGATGATGGATGTACTTCATGCTGCGTCGTTAGAGACCGATATGGTTCTGACTTCTGGTGGCGTGTCTGTTGGTGATGCTGACTACATCAAACTCGCGTTAGATAAGTTGGGTGAGATTAACTTCTGGCGTATCAACATGCGTCCAGGTCGCCCTCTTGCTTACGGCAAAATTGAAGACAAACCTTTCTTCGGTTTACCTGGCAACCCAGTAGCCGTGATGGTGTCGTTCATTAACTTTGTAGAACCTGCAATCCGCAAGCTACAAGGTCAAACTAACTGGACACCAGTGAAAGCGAACGCGATAGCGACTGAGCAATTACGTTCTCGTCAAGGTCGTACTGAGTTCAGCCGTGGCGTGTTCTCAATGAACGAATCAGGCGTGCTTGAAGTAAAAACAACCGGTAAGCAAGGTTCAGGTATTCTACGTTCAATGAGCGAAGCAAACTGTCTAATCGAGATTTCACCAGCGGTAGACACTGTAAAAGCCGGTGAAACGGTGACGATCATTCCTTTGCAAGGTCGTGTGTAAATAAACAAGATTGTTAGCTTTAAGCTAGCGAATTCAGAGTAATACATACTCTAAATAGATGAAGCCCCTGATATTGGATATCAGGGGCTTTCTTTTTATGGGGGGTTGTATACAGAGTTGAACTAAACAAGCTCGACTTTAAGTAATCTGCAATCGACCAAATTATAGTTGTTACGGCCATTTTCTTTGATTTGATAGAGCTGTTTGTCTGCAATATCACAAATCATTTTAAAGTTTCGATCCACATTGTCACTGGCTAAGTCGACGTTAACCCCACCAATAGAGAGTGTTAATTGTTCCGCATAGAGAGCTTTAGGGTTTGCTAATTTGACTTCATTTAACATCTTTCGCAGAGTGACAACCTTATTTTCAATATCACTACTACTCTGTCCGAAGCAAATCGCCATGAACTCATCACCGCCATATCTGAAAAGGTAGTCATTCTTGGTTGTGAATGTTTTTTTAAGTAAGCGACTGATAATACGAAGCGCTTCGTCGCCCTCTAAATGCCCATGAAAATCGTTATAAGCTTTATACTCGTCAACATCGATCATAAGGACCGCTAGAGATTGTTTTTGGTAGTAAGCGTTATGTATTAAGACTGGCGTGATGTTATCTAAT
>NZ_JBFRVX010001390.1:0-616 GCF_041475345.1 Vibrio sp. 10N.222.48.A3
GTATCTTGAGTTCTTGAAAGGATACCTAGTACCGCGTTACGTAGAATTCATTGGTAAAGAAATTCAAACCGCTTACCTAGAGTCTTACTCTGAGTACGGACAGAATATCTTCGACCGCTATGTCACCTACGCGGACTTCTGGATTCAAGACCAAGAGTACCGCGATCCAGAAACAGGACAGCTATTTGACCGTGCTTCTCTGAATGGTGAACTAGAAAAAATCGAGAAAACAGCTGGGATCAGTAACCCTAAAGACTTCCGAAATGAGATTGTGAACTTCGTGCTTCGTGCCAAAGCCAACAATAACGGTCAAAACCCAGTTTGGACGAGCTACGAGAAACTGCGCACTGTAATTGAGAAGAAAATGTTCTCTAACACAGAAGAGCTACTTCCTGTTATTTCGTTCAATGCTAAGACCTCAACGGATGATCAGAAAAAACACGACGACTTCGTTGCTCGTATGATGGAAAAAGGCTACACCGAGAAACAAGTGAGACTGCTATCTGAGTGGTACCTAAGAGTTCGTAAATCCTCATAACCAAACTGTATTGAGCTGCTCAATTGGGCAGCTCGTACAAACCAATAACTTTATACCCTAACGAACGAATAGCTTTAG
>NZ_JBFRVX010001391.1:0-501 GCF_041475345.1 Vibrio sp. 10N.222.48.A3
GATAACATCAGTGCCACCGCGAGTGCTGAACAAAAAATTGAGCTGTATCTCTTCAATGATCTGATCGAGAAGGGTGAGTTCGCCCCAAGTGTTCTGTCTATTACTTCTAATGCGGGTGGCTCAGCTGCTTTGATAGAAGCAGCTCGTCAAGTCGTAGATCAGAAACGAGTGATAGGGTTAAAACATAACGAAGGGTTACTAGGGCAAGCGCGAACAGGTTCGCACGTTATCGAGACTCAATTCAAAGAATTCTCGGCCGTGTTAGATCAACAGGCACAGCAAGAGATGGATAAACTATCGCTGATCAACAACACCCTTTGCGTCACACTGTTAGTGGCGATCATTCTATTCAGCTGGTTAATCGTACGTTCAATCATCGGTAAGATTGAATCTCTACTTACTGTGATCCGTAATATTGTCGACTCGAACGACGTGTCTATTCGTGCGACGGAGAATGGCAAAGACGAACTCGGTAAGCTAGGCGAATACTTCAATCAACTG